>NZ_VSZV01000143.1:0-7246 GCF_008919455.1 Rhizobium sp. PEPV16 | reverse complement strand
CGCGTTGCGGCTGGAACTCCTCAAGGACCAGCCGCGCGCGCGCAAGGTGATCGAGACCGTCGCCCGGATGGCGGAGTGGGGTCGGTCGCGGGACGGCCGAGGGCTCGGCCTGGCCTACTCCGATGCCTTTGGCTCGCACTGCGCCCAGGTCGCCGAGGTTTCTCTCAACCGCGACACTGGCGAAATCCGGGTGCACAAGGTCTGGTGCGCGATCGATCCCGGCGTGGCTATCCAGCCCCTCCATATCGAAGCCATGATGATGACCGGCATCACCAACGGTACCGGCCATGCCCTGTTCGAGCAGATCAACGTCGTCAATGGCGAGGTGCAGGAGTCGAATTTCGACACGTATCGGGTGATCCGCATGTCCGAGGCGCCTGAGATCGAGGTCGCCGTGGTGCCGACGCCCGGGAGTCCTTTTGGCGGCATTGGTCAGGCTGGCCTCCCTCCCACGGGTCCGGCAATCGCCAACGCCGTCGCGCGGCTAACCGGTGGCGTGCGGCTTCGCCACTATCCGTTCACTCCAGACCGAGTTAAGGCAGCTCTCGAAGCCTGACCTTCTTCGAGCCACGCGGTGGATTGGCCCATCCCCACATAGCCGCGCGACATCGCAGCTATGTGCGGCCGCTATTTATCTCTGCGCCACCTTAGCTACAGGCCATGATCATCTTGTCTCGGTGGCGTTCCCACCGCTTGAAGCTGCTTGACCTATAAAGCGCATTACCTTGCTGCTGGATTACGGCATCGTGGGCCATGCGCCGACCACCCGCCTCTTGTGCACGCTACGGCAGAAGGCTTCTGGTGAAAGCGACTCTCCCCAACTTTATCGAATTGAAGGATGCGGCAATTCCTCGCTCTTCTTCTCACTAGCCCTGTGTCCCAGGTACGCCGCGCACTTTGTGCCCCGTAAAGGCGGCCAATCACGCATTGTAGGAATGGGCAATTTATTTGAAGGATCGCGCGTGTTCGTCTGAGCCGGAAAAGAATAGCCTGTCAGGTGAAATAGCAAAACCCGAGAGTTCTTCATGTCATATGCGATCTCCGTCAATGGCCAAGTTCACCACGTCGAAGATGACGGGGAGACTCCCCTCCTCTGGGTGATTCGCGATACGTTGAAGCTGACCGGCACGAAGTATGGCTGCGGTGCTGCGCAATGCGGCGCATGCACGGTGCATGTCGATGGCGAGCCCATGCGTTCCTGCACCCTCTCGCTAGAGGTGGCTTCGTCCGCGCGGATCACCACGATCGAGGCGATCGAAGGCGCAGAGGTGAGAGCAATCCAGGACGCCTGGGTTGCGCACGACGTCCCACAATGTGGCTTCTGTCAATCCGGGCAGGTGATGAGCGCGATCGCGTTGCTCCGCACCATCGAGAAACCAACCGACCGCGATATCGATCTGGCCATGAGCGGCAATCTCTGTCGATGCGCGACATACAACCGTATTCGTGCGGCAATCCACGACGCGGCATCGAAGTTGGGTTCACCGACATGAGCTGGCATGCACCCGCCTTCGGGAACTGGCGTCGCCGACTTAAGGTTGGCGTCTTGTCTTTACTCGGGCTGATCATGGTCGCTGGTGCGGGCGGCCTTGTCTACGCGCTGTACCCCCGTACCATGCCCCATACACAGACGCTCGCGGCCACGCTGCAGCCCGTCGAGATCGAGCGCCTGCGCCTTGCGGCGGACTTCGATGCGATCGCCGATCCACGGGCGCGATCGGTCGCGCTGTTCGAGGAAGCGGGTCGCGTGATACAGCACCCGCGCTGCATGAACTGTCATCCGCGAACCGATCGGCCGACGCAGACAGATGGCATGCGCGCCCACACGCCTTGGGTCACGCGCGGCGTTGATGGTGGTGGCGCGTCGACGTTGCGCTGCAGCACCTGCCACCAGGCTGAAAATTTCGTGGCGTCCGGTGTGCCAGGCAATATCAATTGGAAGCTCGCTCCAATGGAGATGGCCTGGCAGGGCAAGACGCTCGGCGATCTCTGCAGGCAACTTCTGGATCCCGCACGCTCGCACATGACGCGACAAGAACTGGTCCACCACATGACAGAGGACGAACTGGTCGGCTGGGCATGGCATCCGGGCGCAAACCGGCGGCCTGTGCCCGGCACTCAGGCGGAGTTCGGAGCGCTGATCAAAGCCTGGCTGGAAACCGGTGCAGCCTGCCCGCCATGAGCAGGCCGCGCCAACTTCGATAAGAGGATACCCATGACCGATTTGCCCGAACAGAAATCGCGCTTCCGGATGACGCGCCGCCGGCTGATCCTGGGTGGATCGCTGATCGGCGGCGCCCTGGTCGTCGGCTACATCGCAACCAACCCGATGCAGGTCGCCGGCGCGATCCTGCAAGGCGGCGGCGATGATCCGCAGCCCAGCGCTTTCGGACCCTTCATCCGTATTACCGATGACGGCTGGGTAACAGTCGTCAACAAGCAGCAGGAACTGGGCCAGGGCATCCATGCCGGTCTCGCCGCGATCGTCGCCGAGGAGCTCGACGCGGATTGGGACAGGGTGCGCGTCGTCGATTCGCGCAGCAATTTTCGCGCCTACGGCCCACAGATGACAGGAGCGTCGAACGGCATTGCATCCAACTGGGACCTGATGCGCAATGCCGGGGCCGCGGCACGTGCCATGTTCGTGGGCGCGGCCGCGCTCCGCTGGGGCGTTCCGATTGGCTCCATCGACGTCCGCGACGGCGTCGTGTCACACCTTGGGTCACGCCGCAGCGCCACCTTCCCGGAACTCCTTGCCGACGCTTCGCATCAGAAGCCGCCGGAGTCGCCAGTGCTTAAACAGCCGGCGGACTATCGGCTGATCGGCACCGACAAGGTGCGGCGCAAGGATAGCCTTTCGAAGAGCACGGGCGCCCAGGTCTACACGCAGGACATCCAGCGCCCGGACATGCTGGTCGCGATGGTCGCGCATAGCCCTCGCTTCGGCGGCACGCTGGCGCGGTTCGATGCATCCGACGCTCGCAAGATGAAGGGCGTCGTCGATGTCTTCGCGATCGAAACCGGCGTTGCGGTGCTCGCCGAAACGACCTTTGCCGCCTGGAAGGGACGTAATGCGCTTCGCATCGAGTGGGACGACAGTGAAGCCGAAACGCGCTCCACGCACGAACTCGTCCGCTACTATCACGATATCGCGGCAGGACGCAGCGATGTGGAACCGGCCGGGTTCGATTCCAAGGGCGACGATCCTGAGGTCCCGTTCGATGGTGATGTCGCGGATTTCGCCTTCGACTTTCCCTATCTCGCGCATGCGCCCATGGAGACACTCGACTGTGTTGCCCAGGTGAATGACTGGGACGTCTCGATCACATCGGGCGCGCATCTGGCGACGGTTGATCAGGTCTATGCGGCGTTTGCCGCCCGCACCATTCCCGGCAAGGTCGACATCGAAGTGGTGCCTGCCGGCGGGTCGTTCGGCCGCCGCGGCGTTCTGAGCTCCGACTATCTCGTCGAATGTGTGCGGATCGCCAAGCGGACCGATGGCCGCCCTGTCAAGCTGATGTGGAGCCGCGAGGACGAGATAGCATCCGGCTATTTCCGGCCGATGTCGCATCACCGTGTGTGGGTTCAATTGGGTCCGGACGGGTTTCCGACGCGCTGGCGCATCCACAGCGTCTGCCAATCGCTTCTTCCCGTCGGGCCGAACTCTCTGGCGACCGAAGGGATCACCCACTCGCCGTATTTCTCGACCGCTTCGACCGTTGATGGCAAGATCTTCACCCCGACTTTTCCGGTCGTGGTCGGCTTATGGCGCTCGGTTGGTCATTCCTATACCGCCCTGATGATGGAGCATATCGTCGATCAACTTGCCCGGCGGGCGGGCCTCGACCCGGCAGCGTACAGACGTGTGTTCTATGAGAAGGTGGGGGATAGGCGACGGCTGGCAGTACTTGACGCGCTTTGTCGGAAGGCAGGATGGGGCACGCTGCTCGAAACCGGTTGGGCGCGGGGCCTCGCTATTCATGAAGCCTTCGGCACGATCGTTGGCCAGGTCGCCGAGGTGCGATTGGTCGATGGCCGGCCCCTCGTGCGCCGCGTTGTTGCTGTCGTCGATTGCGGTATCGCCATCGCGCACGACCAGATCGCAGCGCAAATGGAGGGGAGCATCGGCTTCGGTCTGTCTGCTGCTCTTTATGGCGCGATCACGCTAAAGGACGGTATCGTTCAGGAAACCAATTTCGATCGGTACCTGGTCTTGCGTATGAACGAGATGCCCGTCGTCGAAACCCACATTATCGCCTCCACGAGCAGGCCAACCGGAATGGGCGAGCCGGGGGTAGCACCAATTGCACCGGCGGTCGCAAACGCAATTCTGGCATTGACTGGGCAGCCAACATCACGCCTGCCGTTCCTCGACGGAAACGCGCGCAGCAATACGGACGTGTCCGTGCAATCTTAGCGGCTGGCCGGGGCAGACCTTTGATCCGACGCACGTCGCCCGTCCGCTGCCGCCACAGCAATAATGTGCTGAACGCGAAGGCTACCATTCTCGGAATCCGGGTGCCGCTCATGGGACAGCGAGCTTGCGGCAACGGAACTCGCCTCCGGCTCCGCCTTCCGAAAGCGCCCGTATTGGCGAGGCGAGCAGCCCATGACGCGTTTGAAAGCCGTGCTAAACGCACTTTCCGATTCATAGCCGAGCGAAGCGGCAACCGTCGAGACGGGATCGTTTGAATTTTCCAGCCTGTCGCAGGCAAGCAGCATCCGCCATCGCGCCACGTACTGCATCGGAGGCTCGCCGACGCGCTCCTTGAACCTGAGCGCGAAAGTCGAGCGCGACATGCCGGCAATCTCACCAAGCTCTTGAAGGGTCCATTGGTAAGCGGGTTCGGCATGGATTGCCTTGATCGCGGCACCAAGCTGTTTATCCGCCAGAGAGAAGAACCAGCCGACACGGTCTCCGCCGCCCGTGTCCAGATGCACACGTAGTGCCTGCACCAGCATCATATGGGCCAAATGCTGCGCGACAAGGGCGTTGCCAGGCTGCTCTTCTCGCAGCTCCTTCATCATTTGCTCGACAGACCAGCGCAGGGCTGCCTGCTCTGGCTGTTCGTGGATGTGCGCGATCGGCGGAAGCATGCTCAGCAGCATATCGGCGTGATTGCCCTTCACGCCAAAGCGGCTTCCGACCAGAAACAATCCGCCGCCGCCGTTGAGCGTGACGACGCCACCCCTTCGCGCGGCCGGGAATATCTCCCCGGCCCCAACCGCGGTCCCATCGATGCTGCTACCAAGCCGGAATGGGCGACCGGTCGGCAGCACGAAGCAATCCCCGGCCACCAGGCGCACCGGGTCGGCAACACCATCGACGGTGAGCCAGCAGTCACCGGACACCACCGCGTAACATTTGATGAGCTTGTGCTGGTCGCCGAACCGGACAGCCCAGTCGCCGCCGGCGTCGAAGCCGGATGAGACGTAAGCATGCGGCTTAAGCAAAGAAAGGACGTCTGAAAGTGGATCCATGGCTATCCAGGACGATTGCGAAGATAATATGGAATATACGGCATAGCCCGTCCAGAAGCAACCGCCGGACATCCATGCCAGAACATAAACGCTGGCGAAGGCAAACCATGTCATTTTCCCTACCGGGACGTGGGGTCATGTGCCTGTCGGAACGTTTTATACGAACCCCACGCTGGTCAGTTCCTGAGACACATCCCAGAGGCGTGCGGCCACTGAGGTATCCAGCGCCTGTTTGGGAGGTTTCTCCTTGGTCGGATAGCCGCGCGTCCCGCTGAGTCTGTCGGGTCCATAGTAGGCGCCGTCTCGCGCCGCCGGATCGGTCGCCGCATAGAGCGTCGGCAGCGCACCCTGCCACGCGGGTTGGAACAGGAATGGTAGGAAGCGCCGCGCCATCCCGGCCGCACTCCACTGGCCCGCGCCGTTCGGAAGAAGATCGGTGCGCGAGACACCGGGATGCGCCGCCAGGCTTTCCACGCCCCAGCCGGCCGCCGTGCTGCGCCGACTCAGCTCGAAGGCGAACATGATGCAGGCGAGTTTCGATTGGCTGTAGACCGGCCCCGGTTTGTAGCCGCGCTCGGCTTGGAGGTCATCGAAGTTAATCGCGCCTTGTCGCGCCGCAATGCTGCCGAGGGTCACGACGCGCGGCTTCCGGCCCCTCTTCAGCAGAGGTAGCAGATGCGCCGTCAGAGCAAAATGACCGAGGTAATTCGTGCCGAATTGCAGCTCGAAGCCGTCGCTGGTGACGCGTCGCGTCGGCGGCGTCATGACGCCGGCATTGTTGATCAGAAGGTCGAGGCTGTCCTGCTCCTGCGCGAGTTGCGCGGCGAAACCGGCGACGGAAGCGAGGTTGGCAAGATCCACCTTGCCGAACCGCACCTGCGCATCAGGCACAGCATTCTTGATCGCTGCCACGGCTTCGGCACCCTTCCGGGGATCGCGCCCGGCGATCACGACGCTCGCACCGGCGCGCGCCAAGGCCAGCGCGTCCTCGTAGCCCAATCCTCCGGCTCCAGTGACAACCGCTGTACGGCCATGTTGCGATGGAATGTTCTTGTTCGTCCACTTGGTCATATGGGAACCATACCTTCTCGAAAGTTCTGCGAGATCTCGTGTGACGATTGTCGCAATTCGCCCGCTGTTACCTCTCCCTAGTAGAAGGACGTGGCTCCAGAACGCCATGCCCAAACCGGCAAGAAACATGCCTATTCCTACATTGAATCGGCGAGCGAGGAACCGAAGGAGGCGAATGCCGATCCGGCCGCGCCTATGGTGACGCGATCGAGGTCCGTCGGCCTCCAACGTGGAAATCCACGTTGGTCAGTTTCAGCGAGGTACGCCAGAGTCGATCTGCCTCGCCCGTGTGCAGCGCCTGGCTCGGAGGCTTCTCTCTGCCGGCCAGCTGCCGGGACATTGCGCCCCCTGAAGCTACACGCCCGCGGCGCGGTGCCGAATGCCCAGAAGCTTAAATTTCCTGCCTGATCCTACAGTTGGCAAGGACAGGTGACTCACCCACTCGCGCGGCAGTCCCTGGAGAGGCCAGCAACTGGGCCTTCGGCCCATACGCCGATGCAGACTCCTCTCCCTCCTTCCAGGGATCAATACGAACGGCCTCTTGACATTTGTTTGGTACCTTACATATTTGCTAGGTAGCTAGCAAGATTGGAGGTGTGCATGGTTGGGGAGCGAAAAGATGCAGATTGCGACCTTATCGGTGCCTGGACGAAGCGGTGCTACTTCGCCGGCCGGGCGGTCATGGACTCTGCCC
>NZ_VSZV01000352.1:81535-125077 GCF_008919455.1 Rhizobium sp. PEPV16 | reverse complement strand
GGCTTTCGCCGACCACCTGGTGCTGCCGCTTGCCTTCGGGCGGGAGTACACCGGCGAGGGCGATCCCACGATGATCCTGGAAAAGCTCTGGTCCGCGGATCGATCCGCGGTTGTCCTGACTGATGGCGAACGAGGGACCTACCTCCGCCAGAAGGGCGATGCCACCCGGTGGCATGTGCCGGCCTATCAGGTTCAGGCAGTCGACACGACCGGCGCCGGGGATTGCTTTCACGGTGCCTACGCCCTTGCCCTCGCGAGGGGTAAGAGCCCGCTTGATTGCATTGCCTATGCCACGGCGGCTGCCGCCATTTCCGTGACCGCACGGGGAGGGCGCCGAGGCCTGCCAGATCACCGGACGTGCCTGGCATGGATGGCGGCGGAGAATGCGCCCGCGCCGCTCCCGATTCCCGGACGTCAAGAATGAGCGCGGGCGGCGATGGGTGTCGGCTCCGGTCGACCGCCCCAACAGAGCCTCACGGGGTGACGTGTCATTGAATCGCATTGAACGATCTCTCAACGGCTGCAACTTCGACCATAAAAGTTACGCGCGGTAAAAAATATAATTCCGCATTTGATCTTTAATTTCTCGTAAAAGATTTATATTTTTCAAATAGATATTAGAAACGTCCGGTGATCTGCGGCGAACTATCCTCGATTCTTTGGTTGACTTTGAAGCTCAGGCCTGAGCTTTCTTGTCAAAAGGATCGGAGACGGCGGGGAGCGCCGTTTGAAGATGTGATCCGGACTAGTACGGGAGGACGAGACGTGGCTGTGGTTGTACTCGACAAAATCTGCAAGACCTATGGAAACAGCTACCATGCGATCAAGGATCTGAGCCTGACGATCCACGATGGCGAGTTTCTGATTCTGGTCGGGCCGTCCGGATGCGGAAAATCGACCGCTCTGCGCATGATTGCCGGGCTCGAGGAAATCAGCAGCGGAACATTGAGCATCGGCGGTCAGGATGTCGTGGATCTCGCACCCAAGGACCGGGACATAGCCATGGTCTTTCAGAGCTATGCGCTTTATCCGCACATGACCGTGTTCGACAACATCGCCTTTTCGATGAAGCTGGCCGGAAAGAACAAGGCCGAACGCACCAAGCGCGTGCATGAGATCGCCAAGATCCTGCAGCTGGAATCCTTGCTGGGCAACAAGCCCGCGCAGCTTTCCGGCGGCCAGCGCCAGCGTGTTGCGATGGGCCGCGCCATGGTCCGCGAGCCCGCGGCATTTCTCATGGATGAACCGCTCTCGAACCTTGATGCGAAGCTGCGTGTTCAGATGCGGGCGGAGATCGCCAGCCTGCAGAGACAGCTGGGCGTGACGACGATCTACGTGACGCACGACCAGACCGAAGCGCTGACCATGGGCGATCGGGTCGCGGTGCTGAAGGGCGGCGTGCTTCAGCAGGTGGATACGCCCAAGGCTCTGTATCACCGCCCGGTCAATGCGTTTGTCGCGGGCTTTATCGGTTCGCCGTCGATGAACCTTTTCGAAGGGCGTCTGGCGAGCGGGCGGATCCATCTGTCGGGCTTCTCCATTCCCTTGTCCGACGGCGCCTTCGAGCGCAATCCCGGTCTATCCGCTTTCGAGGGAAAGGATGTGATCTTTGGGGTCAGGCCAGAGGACCTCTACGACTGCCGGTTGCCATCAGGAGCCTCCCATCCGACGATCCCGGTTGTCGTGAAGTCGATCGAGGAACTCGGCTCCGAGTTGATCGTGCACTTGAAGATCGACGCGGTCCGGATCGACTCGGGCGATCCCGATGCCGTCGAGGACCTGAGCGGGGCCGCCAACGCGGTCGCGCGGTTCGAAGCGGTCAGCGCGGTCGAGACGGGCCAATCGATCGATCTGGCCATCGACCCGGCGAAACTTCACTTTTTCAATCCTCAAACACATATGGCGCTGTGACGTGACGAGGGAGAGCCGACACGCCGGTGGCGGTCCGGCCAGAAGACGCGGGCGACGTTCGATGTCTTGAAAGCATTCCATCCGACGCCGAAACCAGCATTCATCTTCAATATCCGATCCAAAGGGCTTATCGATGCCAGCAAAACAGGAACGACGTCTCCGCATCGGCGTGTTGGGAGCGGGCCAGATTGCCCAGGCCGCACACTTCGAGAGCTGCACGAAGGCAGCCAATGCCGACCTCTATGCGATTTGCGACGTCGCCGAGGATCTCCGCGAACGCATGGCTATCACCCACGGGGCGGAAAAGACCTATGGCGATTACGATCAGATGCTGGCCGATCCCGACCTCGATGCCGTGGTCATCGCGACGGCCGATGCCTTTCACGTCCCGGCTTCCCTTCGCGCCCTTCAGGCGGGCAAACATGTCCTCTGTGAAAAGCCGGTCGGCGTCACCATCGAGGAATGCCTTGAACTGAAGGCCGCAGTCGACAAGTCGGGAAAGGTGTTTCAGGTCGGGCACATGAAGCGTTTCGACGCGGGGCTGCAGGCTGCCAAGTCCTTCATCCGCGATGAAATGGGCGAGATGGTCGCTCTCAAAGCATGGTATTGTGACAGCACGCACCGCTATCCGATGACCGATGCGGTCCAGCCTCTGATCGTCACCAGCGCCGATGCGAAGAAACCCTCCACCAATCCGAAGGCCGACCTGCGGCGCTACTATATGCTTGCGCACGGTTGCCATCTGATCGACACGGCACGTTATTTCGCCGGCGACATCGTTTCCGTCAACGCTCGTCTGTCCGAGCGAGCCGGTATCTGGTGCTGGTTCGTGGACGTGGAATTTGCCTCCGGCACACTCGGCCATCTCGATCTCACCGTCCAGGTGCGCATGGACTGGCACGAAGGCTTTCAGATCTACGGCAAGAACGGCAGCATTTTGGGCAAGACCTATAACCCGTGGTACTACAAGACCAGCGAGGTGGACATTTTCCGAGAAGCGGATGGAGCCACCCATCGCGTTCTCGGTGCCGACGGCCATTTCTACCGCCGTCAGGTCGAAGGCTTCGCGCGCACTATTCTGGATGGCGCAGTGATGGAAGGCGCCGACATCGATGATGGCCTGGCATCGGTCCGCGCCATGGTCGCGGTTGCGCGCTCCGTCGAAAGCGGCAAGGCGGTTGCGCTGGCCGACGTCACGGGTGGCGTGTGATGAAGCTCGGCATCTTTGCAAAGACCTTCGAGGGAACGGAACCCTTGACCGTTCTCAATGCGGCCGCCGCAGCCGGGTTCACCTGCGCACAATACAATATGGCTTGCTCAGGCTTTCCGCCGATGCCAGAGACGATTACCGAAGCCCAGGCCCGCTCAGTTGCCGAAGCGGCGCGCGAGAGCGGCGTCGAGATCGTTGCCGTTTCCGGCACTTTCAACATGATCCATCCGGATCCTGCCTTGCGCGAGGCCGGCCTTCGCAGACTGGCAACGCTGGCTGAGCGCTGCGCCGGCATGTCGACGGCTCTGATCACGCTTTGCACCGGCACACGCGACCCCATCGACCAGTGGAAGGCGCATGCCGACAACGACACGCCGGAGGCCTGGCGGGATCTCCTCGCGGCGATGGCGGCGGCCATCGAGATCGCCGAGCGCTACGAGGTCGATCTCGGCATCGAGCCCGAGCTTGCCAATGTCGTCAACTCCGCTGAGAAAGCCTATCGGCTGATCGCGGCACTGAAGAGCCCCCGCATCAAGATCGTGCTCGATCCGGCCAATCTCTTCGAGGTCGCGACGCTGGATGAGCAGCGGAACATTGTCTCGTCCGCCATCGACCTTCTGGCCGATCGGATCGTCATGGCGCATGCGAAAGATCGCAATCCGGACGGTAGTTTCGCGACTGCCGGCAAGGGTGTGCTCGACTACGCGCATTATCTCGGCCGTCTCAAGGCGATCGGTTTTAAGGGCAGTCTCGTCACGCATGGTCTTTCGGCCTCGGAGGCGGCCGGTGTGGCAACCTTCCTGAAGAATAGCCTCGACGGTAATTCTGCGGAGGCTGGCAGATGAGACGGGCGCAACCGTTCGAAACCAGCGACGGGGCCATTCTCAATGTGGATGTGGCGGGCGAGGGCGCGTCCATAATCTTCCAGCACGGCCTATGCGGCGACGCGGCGCAGACCGATGAGGTCTTTCCGCTCGACGCAGGTTTTCGCCGGGTCACGATCGAAGCGCGCGGGCACGGCCATTCCCAAGCCGGCAAACTGGAGCAGCTGTCGATCGCGACCTTCTGCGATGATATCGCCGCCTATATCGAAAAAGACCTTACGGCGCCGATCGTGATCGGCGGCATCTCGATGGGCGCGGCGATCGCTTTACGTGTCGCGGTCAAGCGACCGGATCTTGTCAAGGCTCTGATCATCGCAAGGCCGGCCTGGCTGACGGCATCCGCGCCGGAGAATATGGCACCCAACGCCGAAGTCGGGCATCTTTTGAAAACTCTGCCGCCGGATGAGGCAAAGACCGCCTTCCTTGCCGGGCCGGTTGGCGTGCGGCTCGCCGCCGAGGCGCCGGACAATCTGGCCTCGCTCGTCGGCTTTTTCTCCCGCTCTCCTTTGGATGTGACCGCCGAACTGCTCACCAGGATTTCCAATGATGGTCCCGATGTGACCGACGAGGAGGTCGGCAATCTCACCTTGCCGACGCTGGTTATCGGCCATGATCGGGACAGCATTCATCCTTTCGCCTACGCGCATGCTCTTGCCGAGCGGATTGCCGGCGCGCGCTTCGTGCAGATCACATCGAAGACCGAGAGCCGTACGCAATACGTCGCCGACTTCCGGCTTGCCATGGGCAATTTTCTGAAGGAGCTCTGAAACAATGACACCCCCCTCCAAGACCTGGATCGCGGATCTTCCGAAGGATCGCCTGATTGCCGAATTCTCCGTCTGGTCGGCCGATCTCGTGCGTCTGGCGGACGATCTGGCACGCGTCGATCCTCACGTCGACGTCCTCCACATCGATGTCGCCGATGGCCACTTCGCACCGGCAATGTTGTTTTTCCCTGATCTTGTTGCCGGTGTGCGCAAAGTGTCCGCGCGCCCGATCCATGTTCACCTGATGGTCGCCGACAGCATCCTCCTGTCGCAGATCGAGCAGTTCGCCGATGCGGGCAGCGACCTGATCAGTCTTCATGTTGAAAACGAAAGCGTCGCCGACCAGGCTCTCGATCTTCTCGATCGCCGCGGTGTGGCCGCCGGCATGGTCCTCAAGGTCGATACCCCAGTCGAGCGGATCGAGAAATACGCTTCCCGGCTGCGCTTTGTGACATTGCTCGGCACGGCGATCGGTGTGAAGGGCCAGGGCCTCGACGAAAAGGCCGGCGCTCGGCTGCAACAAGCCAAGCAGATCATCGCCGGCTGCGGTGCGGCGCATCGGATCGTGCTTGCCGCCGATGGCGGTATTCGCGAGCACACCGTGCCTCTCCTGCGCCAGTCGGGTGCGGAGACGGTGGTCCTCGGTTCCCTGGCTTTCAATGCGCCGTCGCTCGACGAGCGGATGGCATGGGTGCGCGCACTCTAATTCATGGTCTTCACATGCAGCAGATTGCCATTGGAATCGACCTCGGTGGGACGCAGGTGCGCGCTGCCCTCGTCGACGAGCACGGCGGGATCCTGGCGCGTGCAGCCGAACCGACGGATGCGCTGGCGGGCCCCGACCGGGTGCTCGCCCAAATCTGCGGCCTGACAGATGGATTGCTTGCAGCATCGAACCCTACCTCGGTAGTGGGCGTCGGCGTATCCGCCCCAGGCCCGCTCGATACGGTCGCCGGTGTCGCCTCGAATATCCCGACGCTCTCCGGCTTTGTCGATTTTCCACTGAAGGCGGAATTGCAGAAGCGGTTTCCGTTTCCGGTCGACCTCGAGAACGATGCTATTGCCGCTGCCATCGGCGAGTGGCAGTTCGGAGCCGGCAGGGGGCTCGATAATCTGGTCTATGTCACGGTGAGCACCGGCATTGGCGGTGGCGTTGTGTCGGACGGTCGCGTCGTGCGCGGCCGCAAGGGCATGGCAGCCCATGTCGGGCACATGTCGGTCGTGCCGAACGGAGAGCTTTGCCCCTGCGGCAACAGGGGTTGTTTCGAGGCCTACGGATCCGGAACGGCTTTTGCGCGCCGCGCCCAAATGAGGGCGATGGAAACCAGCGGGACGACGATAGGCAGCGACGGCGGCGCCATCGACAGCCGCAGCGTTTTCGCGGCCGCAAGAAATGGCGATCGTCTCGCAAATCAACTGATTGACGAGGAAGCGGAAATTCTCGGTCGCGGCTTCACCAGTCTGATCCATATCTTCAGTCCGGATATCATCGTGATGGGAGGTGGGCTTTCCCACGAGTTCGACCGGCTGCAGCCGGGTATTCAATGCTACATCACGCAATGGGCAATGCCGGCATTCAAGGATGTCAGGGTAATGCTGGCGGCGTTGGATCAGAACTCGGGCCTCGTTGGCGCAGCGGCTCTGGCGTTTCTGACCGGCAAGGTTCCTTCGATCGATCAGCTTTAGAAAAGCAGGCCGGTCCCGCGTGCTGTAAACGCAACTGACGCAAAGCCCCTGGAGACGCGGCAACGGTTTGTGCGACGGGCAGGGTCGAAATGGGCGCAGCCAAGACAATCGTCAACATCCCCTTTCCGTATCGAGAGGTTGCTCTCCGTCAGGGCGGCGGGGCGGTACTTAAGGTGCTGATCAACGGCGTGAAGTGGGCCTATAACCCTGAGGGGTCGTTGACGAGTATTACCGATGCTCCAAATGTCCCGGTAGAAAAAGCACTGGAGCCGATCGTCGAACGCGGCCCGAGACTGCACCAGGCCGGCGAAGCCGGTTACCGCTGAGGAACTGAACACCTTCCTTGGGCGTGGACGCCACGCGTGCGGTCGCCCGGGAAAACACTGCGCTGACAGTTGTCGCTCTCCATTTGGCAAGACCATCTGGCGGTTGTGAAAGACGACGGTAATGATTTCGATAAACGACCATGAGGACAAAAATGCGCTTGATCATTCTCGGAACCGGAGGATGGGCAAACACCCATGCCATGAATTTTTCCGAAATCGCCGACGTAAAAATTGTTGCTGCTGTCGATACGGACGAGGTCCGGCTGCGGGCCTTCGCGCTCAGGCATGGTATCCCACTTACTTTCACGTCGCTTGATGACGCCCTTGCCTGGGGAGAGTTTGACGCCGTGACCAATGTCACGCCGGATCGCGCGCATTATTCCACGACAATGAAGATACTCGGCGCCGGCAAGCATGTCCTCTGCGAGAAGCCGCTGGCGGTAAACTACCGCGAAGCCAAAGAAATGGCCGACGCTGCCGCTGCGTCCGGCAAGGTCACGATGGTAAACCTTACCTATCGTAATGTAGCGCCGCTGCAAGCAGCGCGTAAGATGGTGCTGGACGGACGCCTCGGCGCGATCCGCCACTTCGAAGCATCCTATCTCCAGAGCTGGCTGGTCTCAAAGGCGTGGGGCGACTGGACCAAGGAATCGCAATGGCTTTGGCGGCTGTCGACAAAGCACGGCTCCAATGGCGTGCTGGGCGATGTCGGTATCCATATTCTCGACTTCGCGGTTTTTGCCGCCGGAAGTGACGTCAAGGCAGCCGCATCGCATCTTAAGGTGTTCGACAAGAGCCCCGGAAATCGGATCGGCGAGTATGATCTCGACGCCAACGACAGTTTCCTGATGATGGCTGAACTCGAAAACGGGGCGGCTGGCGTGATCCACGCAACGCGCTGGGCGACTGGCCATCTGAACGAATTGCGCCTGCGCCTGCATGGAGACAAGGGCGCGCTGGAGGTGGTGCATACACCTGAAGGTTCGACGCTTAGGGCCTGCGAAGGTCCCGATGCCGACAAGGCAATCTGGCGTAAGATCGAGGTCGAACCGGTTATCACCAATTTCCAACGATTTGCAAATGCCGTGCAAAAGGGGCAGCTGGATGAGCCTGGTTTCGGCCACGCGGCCAAGCTGCAATTCGTTCTTGACCACGCAGTGAAGACGGCCGGTGCTCTGACTGAACTTTAAGCGAAGGCGCTCCAGTTCACGGCCACCTCTGCAGGTTGCTCGTCGTTTTAAGGCGAGGGCACCGGTTACGCGGCCTCGTTGGAACCGGTGCCGACGGCCTCATACAAATTCCTCGACAGGGGAGTTGCAAAGGGACGTCGGCTTGGTCAGATGCGCCGGTTCAACTCATCTTCGCTGATCCCAAAGTGGTCGAGAATGATGCCGACGTTTCGGCGATGAGATTTGAAATAGACGTCGAAGATATCGCCAAGCAGCGGAACGGTTCCGCCGGCGGCGTCGATCCCGAGATTGACGGCCATGCGTGCGAGCTTGTGGGTGGGAATGCCGAGGCGTCTTGCCTCATCGATGATGAAAAGACCGATGAGGGATGCGGCAATGTCGCCGACGGCCGGGATAAGGCCGAGAATCGAGTCTGCACCGATCCTCACGCCGATGACAGGCAATCTGACCGCGGTATCCATCAGGCGCGCTATGCCGACGGCGCGCCGAATTCTGCCGAGTTCAATGGACGTCAGGTGTTTCGTGCTGGCGGAGGCTGGCATCAGCGACCTTTTGGCGCGAACGACCGTTCCGCCTCCTCGAGTGAGGGCGCGGTAAGGACGTCGTCGCATTGCTGCGGAATAGTCGGACGCATCGAAAGCCCGGTGCCATGATGATATTCCATGGCCGTGAAACGCTGCAAACCCGATAAGGTTCGCCCGCAAAAGCAAGGATCATCTCTCGTCGGGAACCACGACCAATTTGCCCACAAAGTTCTTCGCCATGAAATCGGTCTGCGCGCGGTGGAATTCCGACAGCGGATAGACGCCGCCGACGAGAGGCCGGATCTTCCGGCTTTCGATATAGCCGACGATCCGGCGGAAGTCGGCGCGGCTTCCCTGGCTCGAGCCGTGCAACTCCAGCTGCTTCAGATACATGGTGCGCAAATCGAGCTGAACGACCGGGCCGGCGATGGCGCCGGCTGTCGTATAGCGGCCTTCGGGGCGCAGGATCTTCAGGAGATCGTTAAACAGCGGCCCGCCGACGAGATCGGCGACGACATCGATCGGCTGGCCACGGCTGGCGGAATGGACGGCTTCGACCAGATCGCCCTTGCCGCGGGTCACCACCGCCTCGGCGCCGATATCGAGCATCGCCGCCTCCTTGCCGGGGCCTGCGACCGCGATCGGGACGGCGCCGCGGGCCCGCGCGAGCTGGATGATCGCCGAGCCGACGCCGCCCGAGGCGCCGGTCACGAGGACGCGTTCACCGGCAACAAGCCTTGCCCGTTCCAACATGCGCTCGCCGGTCAGATAGGCGCAGCAGAAGGTGGCGAGTTCGACGTCGGTCAGATCGGTTGCGACGACATGGGCGTTCTCGGCCGGCAGTGCCATGTATTCGGCATAACCGCCGTCGCGGCCATGGCCCATATAATCGATGTCTGCGAGGCTGTCGTCGTCGCGGTTATAGATCGAGAAGTCGACCATGACGCGTTCGCCGATGCGTGCCGGATTAACGCCGGCGCCGACGTCGACGATATGGCCGACCGTATCGGTGCCCTGAATGCGCGGGAATGTCAGCGTATTGCCTTGCCTGCGCCATGTGGAGACGGCGGAGGGATCGTCCTCGGTGCCATAGGCGCCTTGGCGGACCCAGACGTCGGTATTGTTCATGCCGCAGGCGGTGACGCGGATCAGAACCTCGCCGTCCGCGGGTCTCGGGACGGGCACATCCATGCTATAGACGAGTTTGTCCAAACCGCCATGGCCGGTGAGCAATACCGCCGCCATCTTTTCCGGGATCGTCATGCCGCTCTTCTCCCTCAGATGTTCTTGAAGACGGTTTCGATCGTATCCGCCGCGGCCTTGACCACGATGTCGGCCTCCTCGCGTGTCAGGCAAAGCGGCGGGGCGAAGCCGAGGATGTCGCCCTGCGGCATGGCGCGGCCGATGACACCGCGTTCGAGCAGGGCGGAGGCGACCTGCGGGCCGATCTTGCGGCCGGCATCGAAGAACGTCCGGTCGTCCTTGTCCTCGACGAATTCGACGGCCGCCATCAGTCCGTCGCCGCGGACTTCGCCGACGTTGCGGTGGCCGCCGACGGCCTTTGCGAGTTCCGAACGGAAATAGGCGCCGGTCGCGCCGGCATTCTCGACGATGCCGAGTTCATCGATTAGTTCGAGATTGGCAATGCCTGCTGCAGCACAGATCGGATGGGCGGAATAGGTCCAGCCGTGCCCGATCGCGCCCATCTGATCGGAACCCTGCACCAGGATTTGCCAGATCTTGTTCGAAACGATTGTGCCGGAAAGGGGAGCGTAGGCCGAAGTCAGGCCCTTGGCGATGGTGATCAGGTCCGGCTTCATGCCGTAATGATCCGAGCCGAACATCGTGCCGAGGCGGCCGAAGCCGGTGACGACTTCATCGGCGACGAGCAGGATGTCATATTTGTCGAGCACGGCCTGGATCTTCTGCCAGTAGTCTTTCGGCGGCGGCACGATGCCGCCGGTGCCGAGGATGGGTTCGCCGATGAAGGCGGCGATCGTTTCCGGGCCTTCGGCGATGATCATCTCCTCGAGCTTGTCGGCGCAATATTGCGAGAACTGCTCCTCGCTCATCGACCGGTCGGGGCGGCGGAAATAATAGGGCGCTTCGGTGTGCAGCACCGGTGCCCGCGGTAGATCGAAAGCGTTGTGAAAGAGCGCAAGGCCGGTGAGGCTGCCGGTCATGACGCCGGAGCCGTGATAACCGCGCCAGCGCGAGATGATCTTCTTCTTTTCCGGACGGCCGAGGATGTTGTTGTAGTACCAGATGAGCTTGATGTTGGTCTCGTTGGCATCCGAGCCGGAGAGACCGAAATAGACGCGGCTCATGCCGGCGGGGGCGCGGTCGATGATCATCTTCGACAGCGTAATCGAGGCTTCCGTGCCGTGGCCGACATAGGCGTGGTAATAGGCGAGGTTCTTCGCCTGTTCGGCGATCGCGTCGGCGATCTTCTGGCGGCCGTAGCCGACATTGACGCAATAGAGGCCGGCAAAGGCGTCGAGGCTTTTGCGGCCTGTCGTGTCGGTGATGTAGACGCCTTCGCCGCCGGCGACGACACGGGTCGGCGTCTCGCCGCGGGCATGCCCGCCCATATGGGTCGAGGGGTGGAAGAAGTGATCGCGGTCCCAGGCGGTGAGTTCGTTGCTTCTGTCGAGCATGTCGTAGCCTCTTTCTTGAATGGGGGCTCACTTGAAATGGGGTCAGGCGGCCGTGTCGATGCAGAGATATTTGAGCTCGGTGAAGGCCTCGAGCCCATGGCGTGAACCCTCGCGGCCGAGGCCGGACTGCTTCCAGCCGCCGAAGGGAACGGGAGCGCCGGTGATCTTCACCCGGTTGACCGCCACCATGCCGTATTCCAGCGCGCGGCCGAGCCGCATCTGGCGGGCGCCGTTCTCCGTGACGATATAGGCGACGAGGCCGTATTCGGTATCGTTAGCGCGGGCGATGACCTCGTCTTCGGTGTCGAAAGTGGTAACCGCCGCAACAGGCCCGAAGGTCTCCTCGCGCATGATCAGCGCATCCGCCGGCACATCGGTCAGCAGCGTCGGCTCGTAGAAGAGCCGGCCGGCTTTGTGGCGCCTGCCGCCGGTGACGAGCCGTGCGCCATGCGCCAGCGCGTCGGAGACTTGTTCCTCAACCTTGCCGACGGCGCGTTCATGCATCAGCGGTCCGATCTCGGCGCCATCCTGAAGCCCCGGACCAACCTTCAGTTCGGCAATGCGGTCTGCGAAGGCCTTGGCAAAGGCATCGGCGATCCGCCGCTGGACGAAAATGCGATTGGCGGCGAGGCAATCCTGGCCTGATGTGGCAAACTTGGCGTTGATGGCGATGTCGACCGCCTTTTTTATATCGGCGTCGTCGAAGATGATCAGCGGGGCGTGGCCGCCGAGTTCCATCACCAACCGCTTCAGGGTCGGTGCGCATTGGGCGGCGATCAGCCGTCCGATCCCGGTGGAGCCGGTAAAGCTCATGGCGCGCACGCGGACATCGGTGCACATCCGTCCGACGATCGTTGCGGCGTTGCCGGTGACCACGTTGAAGACTCCGGCGGGAATGCCCGCCCGTTCGCCGAGCTCGGCAAGCGCCAGTGCCGAAAGCGGCGTTTCGGAGGAGGGGTGGGCGACGACCGTGCAGCCGGCGGCCAGCGCTGCAGCAGCCTTTCGGGTGAGCATGGCAGAGGGGAAGTTCCAGGGCGTGACGATGCCGACGACGCCGAGCGCCTCGCGCCGGACGATCATTTCCGCATCGGGCAGATGGCTAGTGACGCTCTCGGCGTTCAGCCGCTTGCCTTCCTCGGCATACCATTCGACGAAGGAGGCGGCGTAATCGATCTCGCCACGCGATTCCGCAAGCGGCTTGCCCTGCTCGAGCGTCATGATCAGTGCCAGATCCTCCTTGGCCGCAAGCATCAGCTCAAACCATTTGCGCAGGATCGCCGCGCGGCTCTGCGGCAGCATTGCGCGCCAGCTGGCGAAAGCCTCCGACGCCGCATCGATCGCCACCGCCGTCTCATCGGCGCCAAGCCTTGCAACCCAGGCCAGCGTCGCCGAAGAAGCGGGATCCGTGACCTCGAAACTTTTCCCTGATTTGCCGGCGATCCACCGGCCGCCGACATAGGCCAGATCGCGCAGGAGATGACGGTCGGTAAGCCGCGACAGCGCGTCATGATAGGCAGGGCGGGCAAAAACGGCGGTCATGTCCAGTCTCCTCGTGGCGGTTGACGTCAGTCTTCCACGGGAGCGGGCGAGAGATTGTCTGTTGGCGGATGCAAAAAGAGAGAGATGGTCTAAAGGACGGCGGCCTGGCAGAGAGATTGTCTACAACGCGCTCGGTTCTTCACCGGTGGCAGTGAAGGAAGAGACCGGAAGGACGGTGTCCTCCTTGACCGTCTTGGTCACGATGTAGGTGAAGTAGCGGTCGATGCCGAGTTCGCGGTCGAGAAGCCCGTCGACCAGCCGCTGATAGGCATCGATATCGGGCGCGATGATTTTCAGGATGTAATCGACGCCGCCGCCGACCGACCAGCAGGCGACGATCTCCGGGATTGCGGTCACGGCGCGCTCGAAGCGCTCGAAATCCGCCTGGCGATGGTTGGCGAGCGTCACTTCCATCATCACGTTGGCGACCGGAGCGATGCGCCGCGGCGCGATGCGCGCGTGATAGCCGGTGATAACACCCGCCTTTTCGAGCTTGCGCAGCCGCATCCAGCACGGCGTCGGCGACAGTCCGGCCTTTTCGGCCAGCGCCAGTTTGGTGATACGGCCGTCGCGCTGGACGGCGTCGAGAATGCGCAGGTCGATGGCGTCGAGCTTCATGGTGCTTTCTTTAGAAAGAAATCATTTCAAACGCAGCGAAAAGACAATGGGAGCGCATTTTGGCATTGTCAATTGAACTGATTTTCAGCAGTGTTGAAATCATGACAAAGTGGCGCCCCGATCCCTCGCAACTTCGCCGGCCGGCCTATCTCTCGCTTGCCGAACAGATCGCAAGCGCGATCACGGACGGCAAGCTCTCCGACGGCACACAATTGCCGCCGCATCGCAAGCTGGCGGACGATCTGCATCTTTCCGTGCAGACGGTCAGCCGCGCCTATGACGAGCTGATCCGCCGGGGGCTGATAACAGGCGAGATCGGACGCGGCAGCTTCGTCCAGACCAGGCCGCGCGAGCCGGAACCGCCCTACCTGCCGGAACGGCTGGGCGAGGTGATCGACCTGTCGATCCTGAAGCCGGTCTGCGAGCAGATCCATTTGGAAAGGCTGCGGCAGGCCTTCGGCTGGCTTTCGGAAAACCTGCCTTCCAGCTCGGCGCTTTCGTTCAGGCCGAACATGGTATTTCCGCGCCACCGCGCGGTCGCCACGGAATGGCTGGCGCGCTGCGGGCTGGAGGTATCGCCGCTGAACATCAGCGTGACGAACGGTGCGACATCGGGCATGACGGTGGCGCTGATGAGCGTCGCCCCGCCCGGCTCGACGGTTGCGACCGAAGCGATCAGCCATCATACGCTGGTTCCGCTCTCCACCTATCTCGGTCTGCACCTCGAAGGGCTGGCGATCGACGAGGAGGGCATGATCCCCGAAGCGCTGGACGAAGCCTGCCGAAAGGGACCGATCCGGGCCATTTTTCTGCAGCCCTCGGTGATCAATCCGATGGCGGCGCTGATGAGCGCGGAGCGCAGGCAGGCGCTTGCCACCGTCGCTGCGAAACATGATATCGCGATCATCGAAAACGATATTCTCGGCCCGATGGTCGAGGGTCGTGCGCCGCCGATGGCCGCGTTTGCGCCGGAGCGGACACTCTACGTTACGAGCTTCACGAAAATTACTGTTCCCGGCCTGCGGATCGGTTATCTCACCGCGCCCGACCGCTATGTCGCCGCCGTCGCCAACCGGCATCTCGTCTCCAACTGGATGGCGACGCCTGCCATGGCCGAGATCGCCACCCGCTGGGTCAGCGACGGCACGGCGATGGAGCTGGTCAACTGGCAGCGCCGTGCCCTTTTGAGCCGGCACGCGATCGCGGCGGAGATGCTGGCCGGCCTGCCGTACCGGGCGCATCCGCAAAGCCTGCACGTCTGGCTGCCGCTCTCAGGCAATCATACGGAGGACGGCTTCGTATCGCAGGCAAGGCTGCGCGGCGTGGCGATCGCGCCTGGCAAATCGTTCCACACCGGCGATCAAGGCTGGACGCCAGCCGTGCGCATCTCGCTTGGCTCGACAACCGAAAGCGAGCTGCGGACGGGGCTCGGCATCGTCGCCTCATTGGCGCAAGGCAATCCGGAAGAGCTGCTGCTTGCGATCTGATGCCGCTGCCTTGTATTTGAGCGTGTGCAGAATAATTGTCATGATATTATTTTACGAATTGACATGATTTTGATGGACCGTCATCGTTAGGACATTGCTTGTCTCAACAGGGAGAGACATGAATGCTTCCGCCCATCATCCGCATCGACAATATCGTCAAGAAATACGGCCCGCTGACCGTGCTCGACGGCCTGTCGATGAATGTCATGCCGGGCGAGAAGCTGGCGCTGATCGGGCCATCCGGCTCCGGCAAGACGACGATCCTGCGCATTCTGATGACTTTGGAGACGATCAGCGGCGGCCATATCGAGGTCGACGGCGAACAGCTCTACCACATGCCTGGTAGCAGTGGGCTGGTGCCGGCCGATGAACGGCATCTGCATCGCATGCGCGAAAAGATCGGCATGGTCTTTCAGCATTTCAATCTGTTCCCGCATAAATGCGTGCTCGACAACGTGACGCTGGCGCCGATGCTGACGAAGGGTATCAAGCGGCCCGTGGCTGAAAAGCGGGCGATGGAGCTTCTCGATATGGTCGGCCTGGCCGACAAGGCAAAGAGCGTTCCGGCGCAGCTTTCCGGCGGGCAGAAGCAGCGCGTCGCCATTGCCAGGGCGCTGGCGCTGTCGCCGAAGATCATGCTGTTCGACGAGGTGACCTCGGCGCTCGATCCGGAACTGGTCGAGGAGGTGCTGAACGTCATGCGGCGGCTCGCCTCCGAGACCGACATGACCATGCTTCTCGTCACGCATGAGATGGGCTTCGCCCATGATTTCGCCGACCGTGTGCTGTTTTTCGATCGCGGCAAGATCGTCGAGGAAGGCAAGCCAGGCGACATCTTTCGCAATCCGACGCAGGAGAGGACGCAGACTTTCCTGCGCAAGATCATTGCGGCGGGGCACCGCGTCTGACCTCAGACATTGCCCGCAAGAACAAAACTCAAGGAAAATCAGAGGAGTTGGGAACGATGAAAACAGGATATCTTTTGAGCGCCGCCAGCCTGTCGGTGCTTCTGGTCACGGCGGCTGCGCCTGCCTCCGCCGCCGATGACAAGCTCGAGCAGCTGAAGGAGCAAGGCTTTGCGCGTATCGCCATCGCCAACGAGCCGCCGTTCACCGCCGTCGGCGCCGATGGCAAGGTGTCCGGCGCCGCACCCGATGTGGCGCGCGCGATCTTCGAAAAGCTGGGCATCAAGGAAGTGGTCGCCTCGATCTCGGAATATGGCGCAATGATCCCCGGCCTGCAGGCCGGCCGCCACGACGCGATCACCGCAGGCCTCTTCATGAAGCCCGAGCGCTGCAACGCCGTCGCCTATTCCGAACCGATCCTTTGCGACGCCGAAGCTTTCGCTCTCAAGAAGGGCAACCCGCTGAAGCTGACGAGCTACAAGGACATCGCCGACAATCCGGACGCCAAGATCGGCGCGCCGGGCGGCGGCACCGAGGAAAAACTGGCGCTTGAGGCCGGCGTGCCGCGTGACCGCGTCATCGTCGTTCCGGATGGCCAGAGCGGCATCAAGATGCTGCAGGACGGCCGCATCGACGTCTACTCGCTGCCGGTCCTGTCGATCCATGACCTGATGGCCAAGGCAAACGATCCGAACCTCGAAACCGTCGCTCCCGTCGTCAATGCTCCGGTCTATTGCGATGGCGCGGCCTTCCGCAAGCAGGACGTTGCACTGCGCGACGCCTTCGATGTCGAGCTGAAGAAGCTGAAGGAATCGGGCGAATTCGCCAAGATCATCGAGCCCTACGGTTTCTCGGCCAAGGCGGCGATGTCGACGAGCCGCGAAAAGCTCTGCGCCGCGGCGAAGTAACAAAGGGTAAGCAGCCGGCCATGCCTCAGGCATGGCCGGATCGCCCTCGAACGATCTCCTAAAGCGCGTCGCGATCTTTCAGATGCACTCCTCGCGCTTCAGGTCCGTGTTTTTACGCATGTCGTTCTCGCAAAACCGCGGCACAGTTTTGCGCGACATGCCCTAGGAAGCGAGTTGCCGATGTCGGTATGGTCCGGCTATCTGACACTGATCCTTGAGGGCGCCTTGGTGACGCTCGAACTGACGATCATGGGGTCTGCGCTGGCGCTGGTGATGGCCTTCCTGGCGGGCCTTGGCCGCCTGTCGCGCTTCTTCGCCGTGCGCGCTCTGGCGACGGCCTATATCGAGTTCTTCCGCGGCACCTCGATCTTCGTCCAGCTCTTCTGGGTCTATTTCGTGCTGCCTTTTGCGGGCTTGACCCTGACGCCGCTGCAGGCGGGCGTGCTGGCGCTCGGGCTGAATGTCGGCGCCTATGCGGCGGAAGTGGTGCGCGGCGCCGTCAAGGCTGTCGGGCGCGAACAATCGGAAGCCTGCATCGCGCTCAACCTGTCGCGATATCAGCGGATGCGTCACGTCATCCTGCCGCAGGCGCTGCCGCTGATGCTGCCGACCTTCTGCAACAATGCGATCGAACTCCTGAAGGGCACGGCCGTCGTGTCGCTGATCTCGCTGACGGATATGACGTTCCAGGCGCAGGTGGTGCGGGCGCAGACCGGCAATACGCTGGTGCCCTTCGCGACGATCCTCATCCTCTATTTTCTCATGGCTTCGGCGATCTCCGCGACAATGCGCTGGCTGGAGCGGCGGATGGCGCGCAGCCTCGACGGCATAAGGACCTGATCAGATGGAATGGGATTGGGACTTCGTCTGGCAGATCATGCCGACCCTTCTCGAAGGGTTCAAAATCACTCTTCTCGCGACCATCCTCGGCGCTGCCGTCGCCATGATCGCTGGCCTGGGGCTCGCCATTGCACGGCGATCACCGGTCGCTGGCATTTCCAGGACGGTCGCTTTCGTCTCGGAATTCATCCGCGGCACGCCGCTGCTGGTGCAGCTCTACTTCATCTTCTACGTGCTGCCGGATATCGGCATCCGGCTGGCGCCGCTGGTCGCCGGCGTCATCGGCATGGGCATTCACTATGCGACCTATACCGCCGAGGTCTATCGCGCCGGCATCGAGAACGTGCCGCGCGGACAATGGGAGGCGGCCAAGGCCACCAATCTCTCGACGCGCCAGGCCTGGATCCACGTGATCCTGCCGCAGGCAATCCCGCCGATGATCCCGGCGCTCGCCAATTATTTCATCGCCATGTTCAAGGAGACGCCGCTGCTTTCGGCGATCACCGTGCTCGAACTCATGAACCAGGCAAAGAGCATCGCCAACAGCAACTACCGCTACATCGAGCCGATGACGCTGGTCGGCGTCTTCTTCCTCGTCATCAGCCTGATCTCGGTGGTGGGATTACGCTGGCTCGAGGAACGCTACGCCAGGATGGATGACTGACCATGACTGTAGAGATCGAGATCATCGCTGCCGGCCGGCCGCCGCGGCTGGAGGATCGGCCGCTGGAAAAGCGCATCGGCCTGGTCATCCTCGCGACGGACCATACGACGGAAGTCGACTTCCAGCGCATGGTCGCCAGTGATCGCCTCGGGGTCTATGTCAGTCGCATCCATTATGCTAATCCGGTCACACCGGAAAACCTCTTGAGGATGCAGCCGTCGCTGACGGAAGGCGCGGCACTGATCCTGCCAGACGAGGCGCTCGATGCCATCGTCTATTCCTGCACTTCCGCCTCGGTGGTGATCGGTGACCGGAATATCGAGGCGGCGGTCCATGCGGCCAAGCCCGGCGTTTCCGTCGTGACGCCGACGGCTGCCGCGGTGACTGGCCTGAAGGCGCTGGGCGCCAGACGGATTTCGGTGCTGACGCCCTATACGATCGAGACCAGCCGGCCGATGGCGGATTATTTCGCGGAGCTCGGCTTTGCGATCGACCGCTTCACCTGTCTCGGCCTGACCGATGATCGCGAGATGGCGCGGATCGCGCCGGACGAGATCCTTGCCTTCGCGCGCCAGGCGCTGGCACCGCAGTCGGACGCGCTGTTTATCTCCTGTACGGCGGTGCGGGCAGCAGAGGTCGCGGCTGGGATCGAGGCTGAAATCGGCAAGCCGGTCGTCACCAGCAATCTCGCGACCGCCTGGGCTTGCCTGCGGCTTTGCGGCGACGATCGGGCGCGGCCCGAACTCGGTCAATTGATGACCAAGCCCTACCGGGAAGGCTGAGATCATGGTGAGCACCTTGCCCGTTTCGCTGGAGGATATCCGTGCGGCGGCGCGCCAGATTGCCGGCCGCGTGATCTGCACGCCGATGGTGCAGTCCTTTTCCCTTGGCGAATTGGCCGGCGTACCTGTCCATCTCAAGCTCGAACATCATCAGACGACCGGCAGCTTCAAGCTGCGCGGCGCGACCAATGCGGTGCTGTCCTTGTCGCCGGCAGAGCGCTCGCGCGGTGTCGTCGCCGCCTCGACCGGAAATCACGGCCGGGCGCTTGCCTATGCGGCAAAGGCGGAAGGCGCTGTTGCGACCATCTGCATGTCGCGGCTGGTGCCGGAGAACAAGGTTTTGGAAATCCGTCGCCTCGGTGCCGATGTCCGCATCGTCGGCGTATCACAGGACGAGGCGCAGCAGGAGGTCGATCGGCTGGTTCGCGAGGAGGGGTTGGTGATGGTCCCGCCCTTCGATGATCCTGATGTCGTGGCCGGGCAGGGAACACTGGGGCTCGAAATCATCGACACCCTGCCGGAGGCGGCAATCGTGCTGGTGCCGCTCTCGGGCGGCGGCCTTGCGGCCGGCGTTGCCGCTGCGGTCAAAGGCATCAGTCCAACAATCAAAGTGATCGGCCTGACGATGGAGAAGGGTGCGGCGATGAAGGCGAGCCTCGATGCCGGGCGGCCGGTGCAGGTCGAGGAAATGCCGAGCCTTGCCGACTCGCTCGGCGGCGGCATCGGCCTCGACAATCGCGTGACCTTCGCCATGTGCCGCGAGCTTCTCGACGAGGTCATCTTGCTGACGGAAGCGGAAATCGCCGCCGGCATGCGTCATGCCTATGCCTGCGAACGCCAGATCGTCGAAGGCGCGGGCGCGGTCGGCATCGCAGCGGTGCTTGCGGGAAAAATCAGGGGCGGCGGTCCCATCGTCGCGATCTTGTCCGGGGCGAATGTCGACATGGAGCAGCACCGGCAGGTGATCAACGGGACGCAGCCGCTCTACGGTGAGGAGGGACCATGAGCCGGATGATCATTCTGACGGAAGCGGAACTGAGGAAAGTCATCGCGCTTGATCGCGATGCGGTTGATTGCGTCGAGGCCGCTTTCGCAGCCCTTGCCACCAAGGCTATCGCAATGCCGCCGATCCTGCGGCTCGACATTCCGGAATATCGGGGCGAAGTCGATGTGAAGACGGCCTATGTGCCCGGCATCGAGGGCTTCGCAATCAAGATCAGCCCCGGTTTCTTCGACAATCCGAAGATTGGTCTGCCGAGCACCAACGGCATGATGGTGCTGCTGTCGAGCCGAACCGGACTGGTGCAGGCCTTACTGCTGGACAATGGTTATCTCACCGATGTGCGCACCGCAGCAGCGGGCGCTGTCGCGGCAAAACATCTGTCGCGGGAAAATGCGTCCGTGGCCGCGATCTTCGGTGCGGGCATGCAGGCGCGGCTGCAGCTCGAAGCACTGACGCTGGTCCGGCCGATCCGCGAAGCGAGAATATGGGCGCGCGATGCTGCCAAGGCGCAGAGCGTGGCAGCGGAATTGGCCGCAAAGCTCAGCTTTCCCGTCACCGCCACACCGGACGCCAGACATGCGGTGACCGGCGCTGATCTCATCGTCACTACCACGCCGTCCGAAACGCCGATCATCGAGGCCGGGTGGCTGGAACCCGGACAGCATCTGACGGCCATGGGCTCGGATGCGGAGCACAAGAACGAGATCGATCCGGCCGCCATCGCGGGTGCCGGCCTCTACGTCGCCGACAGCTTGAAGCAGACGCGGCGCCTCGGCGAGTTGCATCACGCCATCGACGCCGGCCTGGTCGCGGCCGATGCGGTCTTTGCCGAGCTCGGCCAGATCGTCGCCGGCCGGACGCCGGGGCGGATGCGCAGCGACCAGATCACCATTGCGGACCTGACCGGGACCGGCATCCAGGACACCGCCATCGCCACGCTCGCCTTTGCCCGCGCCGGTGCGGCGAATGCCGGGACCACATTCGAAAGCTGACCGGCGCGGCGCCGGAAGAGAAGGGAAGAAACATGACCCAGCCCAAACTCAAATTCTCGCTCGGCGAATATGCCGCGCGGCTGGAAAAGACACGGCGTGCCATGGAGACGAAGGGCGTAGACCTGCTTGTTATCAGCGACCCGTCGAACATGGCCTGGCTGACCGGCTATGACGGCTGGTCCTTCTACGTGCACCAGGCGGTGATCGTGCCGCCGCAGGGCGAGCCGATCTGGTTCGGCCGCGGTCAGGATGCCAATGGCGCCAAGTTCACCGCCTATCTGAAGCACGACAACATCGTCGGCTATCCCGATCACTACGTGCAGTCGACCGAGCGCCACCCGATGGATTACCTCTCGGGCATCCTGACCGAGCGCGGCTTCGGCAAGCTGACGATCGGCGTCGAAATGGACAATTACTGGTTTTCGGCGGCGGCCTATGCGGCGCTGCAGAAGCACCTGCCGAATGCGCGTTTCGTCGATGCAACCGCCCTCGTCAACTGGCAGCGAGCCGTCAAGAGCGAGACTGAGATCGGCTACATGCGCAATGCCGCCCGTATCGTCGAGGCGATGCACGCCCGCATCTTCGACAAGATCGAGGTCGGTATGCGCAAGTGCGATCTGGTCGCGGAAATCTATGATGCCGGAACTCGCGGCGTCGACGGCATCGGCGGCGATTATCCGGCGATCGTGCCGCTGCTGCCGTCCGGCGTCGAAGCATCCGCACCGCATCTGACCTGGGACGACCGGCCGATGAAGAGGGGCGAAGGCACATTCTTCGAGATCGCCGGCTGCTACAACCGCTATCACTTGCCATTGTCGCGCACCGTCTTCCTCGGCAAGCCGACACAGGCCTTTCTCGATGCCGAAAAGGCGACGCTGGAGGGCATGGAAGCCGGTCTTGCCGTCGCCAGACCCGGCAATACCTGCGAGGATATCGCCAACGCCTTCTTCGCGGTGCTGAAGAAATACGGCATCGTCAAGGACAACCGCACGGGTTACCCGATCGGCCTTTCCTATCCGCCGGACTGGGGCGAGCGCACCATGAGCCTGCGTCCCGGCGACCGGACGGAACTGAAGCCCGGCATGACCTTCCATTTCATGACCGGCCTCTGGCTCGAGGACATGGGTTTCGAGACGACCGAGAGCATCCTCATCACCGACAGTGGTGTCGAATGCTTCGCCGACGTGCCGCGCAGGCTGATGGTGAAGGATTGAGGCTGTCATGACAGAAATTGGCTTGCGGCCGTCGCCGATCAGCGCGACGGTCAATTTTGCCGCCGAGGGCGTCCAGCACGGTTTCCTGCGCCTGCCTTACAGCCGCGACGATTCCGCCTGGGGATCGGTGATGGTGCCGATAACGGTCATCCGGAACGGCAAGGGGCCGACGGCGCTGCTGACCGGCGGCAATCACGGCGACGAATACGAGGGACCGATCGCGCTTTTCGATCTTGCCCGCTCGCTGAAGGCCGAAGACGTGAACGGCACTGTCATCATCGTGCCGGCCATGAATTATCCGGCATTCCTGGCGGGAACCAGAACCTCGCCAATCGACAGAGGCAATATGAACCGCAGCTTCCCGGGCCGGCCGGACGGCACGGTGACGGAGAAGATCGCCGACTATTTCGGCCGTGTGCTTCTGCCGATGGCGGATCTCGTCCTCGACTTCCATTCCGGCGGCAAGACGCTCGATTTTCTGCCGTTCTGCGCCGCCCACATCCTGCCGAACAAGCAACAGCAGGAAAAAGCCTTCGAATTCGTGACGGCGTTTGCCGCTCCCTATTCGATGAAGATGCTGGAGATCGATGCGGTCGGCATGTACGACACCGCGGCCGAGGAAATGGGCAAGATCTTCATCACCACGGAACTCGGCGGCGGCGGCACCGCCACGGCCAAAAGTGCTGCGATTGCCAAGCGCGGCACCATGAACGTGCTACGCCACGCAGGGATCGTCGCGGGCGCCGTTGATCCCGGCCCGACGACCTGGCTCGACATGCCGGACGGCCGCTGCTTCTCCTTCGCAGAGGAGGGTGGGTTGATCGAACCTGTTATCGATCTCGGTGAAGTCGTCACCGACAATGCCGTCATCGCTCGCATCTATCCGACCGGGCGGACCGGAGTGGCCCCCCGCGAGATCCGCGCCGGCATGAACGGCATTCTTTGTGCCCGGCATTTCCCGGGGCTGGTCAAGGCTGGTGACTGCGTTGCTGTCGTGGCGATCGTGACGGCTAGAACAGGATGATTTTAGGCCGGGTCGGCCTAAAATCTGAATCCTGTTCTAAATTAAATGGTTAGAGCATGATGTCGTCCGAAAACCGCGCACACTTTTCGGCATCATGCTCTAGGTGATCGGACAGGCGAGGCGGGGTCAGTTTCGACTGCTGATCACACCTCAAGCCGCTTTTTGCGGTCTTGAGGTGCTGGCTCCCGCGTCGATCTGAAAGCGGTTTACCACCCCTTCCAGCGTCTGCGTTTGGCTGCCGAGCGCCCGGCAGGCCGAGGCGGTTTCGACGGCCATGGCCGCGTTGCGTTGCGTCACCTGATCGAGGGCGTTGACGGAGGCGTTGATCTCGCCGATCGCCACCGCCTGCTCGGATGACACCGAAACGATACGGGCGATCAGGCCGGCAACCTGCTCGACCTGGCCTTCGATTTCCAGCAGCGCCTTGCCGGTGCGATTGACAAGCTGCACCCCGGTGGAGACCTGAGACGAGGAGGTGGAAATCAGTGCTCTGATCTCCTTGGCGGCGTTGGCCGAGCGCAAGGCGAGTTCGCGCACTTCCTGCGCCACGACGGCGAAACCCTTGCCTGCTTCGCCGGCACGGGCGGCTTCAACCCCGGCATTGAGCGCCAGAAGATTGGTCTGGAAGGCGATTTCATCGATGACATTGACGATATCGCCGATCTGGGAGGACGAGCCTTCGATCCTTTCCATGGCGGCGATGGCTTCGCGAACGACGGCGGCCGAATGTTCGGCGCTGGTGCGCGTCTCGGCCATCATGCTGGTTGCCTTGCCGGCATGAGCGGAGGCGTCCTTCGCCTTGGCATTCATCTCATCGAGCGCGGCTGTTGCCTCTTCGAGCATGGCGGCCTGCTGTTCCGTGCGTGAGGCAAGGCTGTCGGCTGCATCGGTGATGCCGGCCGAGGAACTGCCCACTTGCTTGGAGGTCTGGGCGATCTCGGCCATCGAAGCGCAAAGCGCGTCCATACTGTCGTTGAACTTCGCGCGCAAAGTCTCATAGGCGGCGGCGAACGGCGTCGTGATCCGGCAATCGAGATTGCCGGTCGACAGCTGTTCCAGGCCGTATGTCAACCGATCGATCACCGTTTCGCGGATCTGCTCCTCTGCGGCCCTTTCGGCCAGCTGGCTGCGTTCGCGCTCAAATTCCGCATCGCGCAGTGCGGTCTCGCGCTTCTGCGCGTCTTGCCGCTCAAGCGCGTTGTGGCGGAATACCGCCACGGCCTTGGACATGGCTCCGATCTCGTCGGACCGGTTGGCATAGGGAACTTCGGTCGAAAAGTCGCCTTCGGCAAGGTTGCCCATATAGGCCTTCATGCCATCGAGCGGCACGATTGCTCGGCGACGCAAGAGATAGAGCCCCACCAGCAACAGCCCGAACGAACCGAGACCCGCAGCACCCGCATAGATCGTCCAGGTGACGATCTCCGAGGCAGCATTGCGCTCCTCGCCCTTCAGGAAGGCGTCGGAATTGGCAACGAGCTTCTCGACTGCATCCTGGTGCGAATGGAAGGCGACGCGCAGCTGCTCGATCGCACCATGCGCCTTGTCTTCATCCTTGGCATTCAGGGCCGGGATGATCTCACGGTTCATCACCCCCCAGAATGTATCGCCCTTGCCGATGACATCGTTTTCAAGCTCGTCCTTCAAAGCTTGCGGCAGCCGGGTGGTTTTCCAATAGGCGCGGCGGTCGTCGTAAGCGGCCTTGAGATTTGCGATCTTGGCAAGATTGGTTTCTGTGAGTTCGGGAAATTTGCTTGCCTCGAAGGACAGCATGTAGGATTCGACCACAAACAGCGGCGGCGGCAGAATATCGGCAATCAAATCTTTGCCGTAGACGACCTGCTCATAAACCGGCCCGTTGACTTTCAGCCGTTCGAGCGCCGATTGCTGCAAACCGATCGACATGAAAAGGCCGGCTGAAACGGCGACACCAAACGCCACTAGACTACGAGCAATGGTAAGTGCCAAGACTGTCTCCAAATAACTTTTGGCCTCTCTGCTTCGAGATGCCTGATCTACGTATGGCATTATTTCGTAAGACCACTGAGATATGGTTAATTCTTTTAGACATCGGAACAAAATCAGGACCCTGACTACTTGTGGTATCAAGCCATCAGTTGCCATGTTGATGGCTGACTGATGCTATATACAGGTGAGAGGAGACTGACATGGCTGAACCTCAACTTTCCGTACAGTGCGAAGGCACGCGATCTTGCGCATCGGCTTTGCCCGGCGCGAAAATCGCTCAATAGCTGACATCGTTGAGTGGGCTCTCGAATCGCATGAAATACGGGAAGCCGGCCGCGAGGCAGCCACGACCTTCTATGCTCGTCTTCTGCAGCAAAGCGGCACGGATATCGACCTTGAATCAGTTATCAAAGAGGACAGGCGGGCAAACAAGGCATCGAACTTTGATCTTTCTCGATACCAACGTCATATCGGATCGGCGCTGCTCGACGTGTCTCCGTCGAGCTGCCCGCTTTTGGTTGCTTTTGCCGACGAAACCGTATTAGAGGATAAGATGTTCTGGGACGCGGATGTCGGGCGCTTGCTATAGAAATAGGAAGAGACTGATGTTGCAGCAGAAATGGTCGTCATAAGCGCTCCATCGCTAGGGAGGTGGGGACGCAACGCGTATTGCAGAACTGATTAGTTCTTTAAATCGAAATCACTAATGCCACAACCGAGAACACTATCCCTCAGAAATCGTAGTCTACGTTCTCAGGTCGTCGCTACGCGTTTCGGCAGAGTGGTCTAGAGACCATCATGGATATTGTCGACGAGACTGCGGCTGAGCCGCGCAAGCGGGGCCGGCCGAAAGTTTCCAGCGACGAGGACAAGCGGGCGCATATCGTTGAAGTCGCCGGCCGCGTTTTCGTCAAATACGGTTATGCCGGAAGCACGACCGCGATCGTCGCCTCCGAGGCGGGCGTTTCGAAGCAGACGCTCTATAAGCTGTTTCAGAGCAAGGAAGAGTTGTTTGCTGCCGTGGTCGGCGCGCATCGACGCCTGATGCTCGATCTGCCCAGGCCTGCTGAAGATATCTCGATCGCCGCGAGCCTCGAACGTATCTTCATGATCGATATGGATGAGGACAAGGATGCCGATCGCACCGGCTTCCTGCAGCTCGTCTTTCGCGAAGCGGCGCAATTTCCGGAACTTGTCGATATCCTGCAGCGCAAAGGCATGCTTGCCAGCCACCAGAATCTCGCCGACTGGTTGAGCGAACGCCGGTCGGAAGGCAGATTGACGCTGGACGATACGGCGAGCGGAGCCCGGATGCTGATGGATATGATCCTCGGCGGCATGGGTCCGCCGGAAGGGCGCGCGCGGGCCTGGCCCGATCGGGCTCAACTGTTTGCCCATCTTCGCCGCTGCATTGCCATCTTTGCCGCAGGCGTCGGCGCCGCCTAAAGCGCATTCGAAAAATCCTGGCAAGCGATGCTCGGACTCGAAGCAATTACAACAGCCTCGATGATGACCGGTTAGTCGCCGAAGCCATCAACTTCGACAGCAATGGTGACGTGACCGTTTCTCCGACGACTATGCAACCTACTGCAAGCAGGACAAGATCCGATATCTCGAAGGCGACGAGTTGACGGAAGCGACCGACGCGGCGGACGAAGAAATTTGCCTATTTTCGCGACCGGATGGCGACGACCACGGCCAGCGAATTCCTGGCCGACGATCGTCTGGTTCCTTCGTGCTCGAGGCGAAGGGGCTCGATCCCAACGATGTCACGTCGGACGCGCGCGTCGCGCGTGAGTATTCTTGATCTTGGTGCAGGTGCTGTCGAGGTTCTTGCGGCTCTGTCGAATTCGCAAGCCATGATCGAGTTTGATTATCGGGCGATATCCTCACCGCAAACGAAAGCTTCTGCAGGGCGCTTGGTTACGAGTTGAGGGAGATCGTCGGAAAACATCACAGCATGTTTGTCGAACCTGCCTATACATCCTGCACTGCCGAAAAAATCGCCACGCGCGCCGCTGCGCGTTTTTTCAGCATGACCCATTGACAATTCATCCTTGATGGCACTTCATAACATTGTTCCAGTAAAACAGATATGCGTCCATTATACTGGAACAATAGGAACCATCCATAAGGGGAACGCCATGACCATTTCCTTTCGCACCGGCGTGATGTCGCTGGCCGTCGCCGCTCTGTTGTCCACGCCTGCGCTGGCCGAAGGCAGCAAGCTCGATGAAGTGCTGGCCCGCGGCCATCTCGTCCTCGGCACGGGCAGCACCAATGCACCTTGGCACTTCAAGAGCGCCGACGACAAGCTTCAGGGATTCGACGTCGACATGGGCCACATCATCGCCAAGGCGCTCTTCGGTGATCCCGAAAAGATCGAGTATGTGAACCAGTCCTCCGACGCCCGCATCCCGAACATCACCACCGACAAAGTCGACATCACCTGCCAGTTCATGACTGTTACCGGCGAGCGCGCCCAGCAGGTTGCCTTCACCATTCCTTATTATCGCGAGGGTGTCGGCCTGATGCTCAAGGCGGATGGCAAATATGCCGACTACGCCACCCTCAAGGCGGCCGGCTCCTCCGTCACCATCTCGGTTCTTCAAAACGTTTATGCCGAGGCAATGGTGCATGCGGCCTTGCCGGAGGCGACCGTCGACCAATACGATTCCGTCGACCTGATCTATCAGGCGCTGGAATCGGGACGCGCCGATGCAGTCGCCACGGACCAGTCGTCGCTCGCCTGGTACATGACGCAGAACCCGGGCCGCTATAAAGATGCCGGCTACGGCTGGAACCCGCAGACCTACGCCTGCGGCGTCAAGCGCGGCGATCAGGATTGGCTGAACTTCGTCAACACCGCCCTGCACGAAGCCATGACCGGCGTTGAATTCGACTTTTACGCCAAGTCCTTCAAGACCTGGTTCGGCAAAGATCTGACGCCGCCGCAGATCGGCTTCCCGGTCGAGTTCAAGTAACAGCCATGCGGAGCGGGACATGTTTCCCGCTCTGCATTTAAAGAGTGAGAGCATGATGCCGAAAACCGCTCGCACTTTTCGGCATCATGCTCTGGTCTGAAAGGGCGGCCCGTATGGGTTACACGTTGAATTTCGCTGCCGTCTGGCGCAATTTCGATTTTCTTTTGAGCGGGCTTGCGCTCAGCCTCGGCCTTGCCGTGATCTCGATCCTGATCGGGGCCGCGATCGGCCTTGTGGTGGCCTTCGCGCTGACGTCCAAAAGCCGCTTTGCGATCGTGCCGGCGCGGGTCTATGTCACTGTCATTCGCAACCTGCCGATTCTCGTCCTGGTGCTTTTCGTCTTTTTCGCGCTGCCGCAGATGGGCTTGCGCCTCGACAAGATAAAAAGCTTCGTCCTGGTTCTGTCGCTTTATTCCGGCGCCTATCTGGCCGAGGTGTTCCGTGCCGGGCTGCTGTCTATTCCGAGAGGGTTGACGGAAGCGGGGCTTGCCATCGGCCTGACGGGGATGCAGATCCGTGGCTCCATCATCGCTCCGCTGATGCTGCGCAACGTGCTGCCATCGCTGTCCTCGACGATCATCTCGCTCTTCAAGGACACCTCGCTCGCCGCCGCCATCGCCGTGCCGGAACTGACCTTCGCCGCCCGCAAGATCAATGTCGAGAGCTTCCGCGTCATAGAGACCTGGATGGTCACATCCGCACTCTATGTCGCGACCTGTTTCCTCATCGCCGCCGTGATGCGCTTCGTCGAGCGCCGTCTGGCCCTGCCGAGATAGACCTGATGTCCCACACCTTTCTCGAACAACTCTGGATCGCCCGCTACGTCATCATGAATGGCATCGGCGTGACCGTGTCGATCTCCCTGCTGGCCATCCTCGCGGGTTCCATACTCGGCGTTTTCGTCGGTTTGGCGCTCGTCTATGGCGGCGTTGTTTTGCGTCTGGCCGTGCGCGCCTATACGGACATCATCCGCGGCACGCCGGTGCTCGTGCTGGTGCTGGCGAGCTACTATGTCTCCGCCGCCGTCGGCCTCGATCTCGGGCCGTTCTCTGCCGGCGTGCTCGCCCTTGCCATCTTCTGCTCCTCCCATGTCGGCGAAATCGTGCGCGGGGCGCTTCAGGCAATCCCGAAGGGGCAGACCGAAGCCGCCAAGGCGATCGGCCTGACCTTTACCCAGACCTTCACCTCGGTGCTGTGGCCGCAGGCCATGCGCCAGTGCCTGCCGGCCTGGGTGAATACGGCGGCCGAGATGGTGAAGGCCTCGACGCTGCTCTCCGTCATCGGCGTGGCGGAGCTTCTCCTGCGCACGCAAGAGATCATCTCCCGCAATTTCATGAGCCTCCAGTTCTATTTCCTGGCTGGTGGTCTCTATTTCATCATCAACTACGGCATCGAGCACTTCGGCAAATATGTCGAGCGCAAGACCGCCCTGCCGTCCTGAGGAGACACCCCGATGGCCAAGACCATTCTCGACATCCAGGGTCTGCGCAAGACTTACGGCATCCACGAAGTCCTCAAGGGCGTCGATTGCGCCGTTGAGGAGGGCGAAGTCATTTCCATCATCGGCTCGTCCGGTTCCGGAAAGACCACCTTGCTGCGCTGCATCAACATGCTCGAAGAATTCCAGGGCGGCACGATCAGCCTCGATGGCGAGGAGATCGGCTACCGCGCCGAAGGCACAACGCGGCGCCGCAAGAGCGAGAAGGAGATTGCGCGCCAGCGCGCGTTGACCGGCATGGCGTTTCAGCAGTTCAATCTCTTCCCGCATATGAGCGCCGCTGAAAACGTCATGCTCGGCCTCGTCAAGGTGAAGAAAATGACCAAGCCGGATGCCCGCGCCATCGCGGAAAAATGGCTCGATCGTGTCGGCCTTTCCGCCCGCTCGAACCATTATCCCGGGCAGCTGTCCGGCGGCCAGCAGCAGCGCGTCGCGATCGCCCGCGCCATCGCCATGTCGCCGAGACTGATGCTGTTCGACGAAGTGACCTCCGCGCTTGACCCGGAACTGGTGGGCGAAGTGCTCCAGGTCATCAAGGGGCTTGCCGCCGACGGTATGACCATGCTGCTCGTCACCCACGAGATGCGCTTTGCCTACGACGTTTCGTCACGCGTCATCTTCATGAACCAGGGCGTCATCTGCGAGGAGGGCGATCCGAAGGACATGTTCGTGCATCCGAAGACCGAACGGCTCGCGGAATTCCTCAAGACCTCGAGTTTCAATTAGGCGAAATGAAAGATCCCGTGACGGTCCGCTCTGCGGATTGTCATGGGCGCTCTATCCAAGGGTCGACAAGCTCGAGCCCAAAACCCTCGAAATCCTTTATATTGCGAGTGGCGAGAGTGAGATCGTGAGCAATCGCGGTGGCGGCAATCAAGCCGTCCATTGACGACAAGCCGCGTCCGCTTCGCTTTGCGAGCCCCATCAGGTCGCCCCAGGCTATCGTAACCGGCTGGTCCACAGGGATGACGCGCTGCTCGAAGCGCTGCGGCAGATCCTGGGCAAGCCATTCAGCCAGCGCGTCGCGCTTCCGCCCGCTTTCCATCAATGCAACACCACGCCGGATCTCCGCGATCGATACGGTGCTGATGAATGAGCGATCCTCGTCGAGACTGTCCAGCCATTGTAGGACACGTGCATCGGGGCGCGGCCTTGTCACCTCGGAAAGCACATTGGTGTCCAGCAGAAGTCTCACAGCTGGAGATCACGCGGTTCGTCGCGTTGACGTTCGAGATCCAGATTGGCACCACGCAGCGGCGATTGCATAAGAAACTCTGCAAGGGTGCCCTTGCGCGCGGTCTTCCGCTGCCATTCCTCGGCCGAAACGACGACGACGCTTGGTTTGCCATTACGCATGATCGTTTGCGGCGTAGCTTGCGCACGTTCGATAACCTCAGACAGCTTCGCCTTCGCACTGGCGACGGTCCAACTTTTATCCTCTGGTCGTGACGGCTGCATTCGCTATATCCTGACTATAATGACTATAATGACTATATAAGCCGAACCGCTCTTGCCGCAAGCAGCTTTTCGAGAGGGCAGGGGCTTTGTCGGCCTTCTGCCGACGCTGATCGGGGTTCGCAGGGAATTGCAGGCACTCGCTCAATTTGCGCTCAGTCTGCATTCCCAGCGTGCAAATTCCAGGGGAGGGATCCGAGACATCTTGGAAATCCTGAACACAGGATTTTGGCACGAGCTTTGCTTTCCTGTCTTGTATGCAAGATAGCCACACATCTGAGAGCACGCAGAAGACCATCGAGGAGACGATCGTCTCCGGGATTCTTTCAGCCAAAATTCGGCCTGGGACGCGTCTTAGTGAAAACCAGCTGGCAACGCTCTTCAGTGTGTCTCGAACCCGCGTTCGGGAAGCTATGATGCGCCTGGAAACACGCGGTATCGTGCATGTCAGTCCGAGACGGGGCTGGTTTGTCGTCGAGCCGTCCGCTGAAGAGGCGATCGCGGTCTATGAGGCACGGCGCGTCATCGAGGCCGGATTGCTGCGCAGCATGCGTGTATTGACAGACGAGGGACGGGAAGCGCTCGACGCGCATTTGAACGAGGAAAAAAGCGCAATGGCTGCGGGCGACCGCCAGCGCCTGACCTATTTGATGGGCGATTTCCACATCCGCATCGCAGAATTGAGCGGTAACGCCATCATCGTCGATATCCTCCGCGATCTCACCGCGAGGACGATCCTCATTTCGATGCTCTATCAGTCTGAATTTCATGCAGCCCAGTCTCATGACGGGCATTGCCGCATCTTCGAGGCCATGCAAGCGGGCGATTTCGCCAGAGCTGCCGAGCTCTCTATCGAACATCTGGACGAAGTGGAAATGGGCCTCGACCTCACCACCCGCCCCGATCCGCTCTCGGAACTGCGCAGTTCCCTGTCACTTCCTCCCAAGACCGTGCCCTCGGTCTCCCAACTGTCAGACCCAAAAAACCACAACTTCAAAGGAGCAATTAAACCATGCTGACAAGACGAGTCTTCTTCGCAATCGCGACCCTGGCTGCAACCTTCGGCTTCGGCTCGGCGTCCTACGCCGATGCTCTCGCCGACATCACCGCGCGCGGGACGCTGCGTGTCGCGGTCCCGCAGGATTTCCCGCCCTTCGGCAGCGTCGGTACCGATATGGCGCCGATGGGATATGATATCGACGTGGCTAATCTCATTGCCGAAAAGCTGGGCGTCAAGACCGAACTCGTGCCGGTCACCAGCGCCAACCGCGTCCCCTATCTGCAGACGAACAAGGTCGATCTGGTGATATCAAGCCTCGGCAAGAATGCGGAGCGCGAAAAAGTGATCGATTTCACCACGGCCTACGCACCCTTCTTCAACGGCGTGTTCGCACCGGCCGATCTTTCGATCGCCAAGGTGGAAGATCTCGCCGGCAAGAGCATCGGCGTCACGCGCGGCGCCGTGGAGGATCTCGAGCTGACGAAGATCGCGCCGGCCGACGCGACGATCAAGCGCTACGAGGACAATAATGGCACTATCTCGGCCTTTCTGTCCGGCCAGGTCGACACCATCGCCACCGGCAACGTCGTGGCCGCTGCGATCCTCGCCAAAAATCCCCCCAAGCGCCCTGAGATGAAGTTCCTCATCAAGAACTCGCCCTGCTACATCGGCCTCAACAAGGAACAGGCAGCCCTTCTGGAGAAGGTGAACGGCATTGTCGCCGCCGCAAAAACCGATGGCGCGCTGAACGCCATATCGCAGAAGTGGCTCGGCGCCGATCTTCCCTCGGATCTCTAGGACCCGGTCTTACGGACGTCATCCCGCGTCCGCACGCGGGATGACGTGATGCTCCGTTACCGCAAGAGGGGACAGTTCCTTGAGTTATCATTTCGAATTCGGCTGGCTGTTTGAATATTATCCTGAGATCATCAAGGGCATACTGATCACGCTGGAGCTTATCGCGATCGGCGGCGTGCTCGGCATTTCGCTCGGGATCTTCTGTGCCTGGGTGCGGGCACTCGGCCCGGTCTGGCTGAAGCCTGTCGTTGCGACCTATGTCGAGCTAATCCGCAATACGCCGTTCCTGATCCAGCTCTTTTTCATCTTCTTCGGTCTACCGTCGCTCGGCCTGCAGCTTCCCGAACTGACGGCTGCCAACCTCGCGATGGTCGTCAACCTCGGCGCCTATAGCTGCGAAATTATCCGCGCGGGCATCCAGGCAACCCCGAAGGGCCAGTTCGAGGCAGGCGAGAGCCTCGCCATGACGCGCTTCGAAACCTTCCGGCATGTCGTTCTCGTACCGTCCCTGCAGCGCATCTGGCCGGCGCTGTCGTCGCAAGTCGTCATCGTCATGCTCGGCTCATCGGTGGTGTCGCAGATCGCCGCTGAGGATCTGACCTTTGCCGCGAACTTCATACAATCGCGAACCTTCCGCGCCTTCGAAGCCTACATCGTCTCGACAGCCATCTACCTTGTGCTGGCCATTCTGCTTCGGCAGCTGCTGGGGGTGGTCGGCGGGTTCATTTTCCCGAGGAGAGCAGCACGATGATCGAGTTCACACTCTGGGACATCCTGCGCAACCTGCTGCTCGCCACCCGCTGGACGATCCTGCTTTCGCTCGTTTCGTTCATCGGCGGCGGCGCGGTCGGACTGGGGCTGCTGTTCCTGCGCATCAGCAAGCGCAAGACATTCAAGGCACTCGCGAAATATTACATCGAGCTCTTCCAGGGCACGCCGCTGCTGATGCAGCTCTTCATCGCCTTTTTCGGTCTCGGCCTCTTCGGGATAGACGTGCCGGCCTGGCTTGCTGCGGGATTGGCGCTCACCCTGTGGAGTGCCGCGTTTTTCGCCGAAATCTGGCGAGGCTGCGTCGAGGCGGTCGCGCGGGGTCAATGGGAAGCCTCTGCCAGCCTCGGCATGGGCCGGCTGCAGCAGATGCGTTATGTCATCTTGCCCCAGGCGCTGAGGGTCGCCATACCGCCGACGGTCGGTTTCTCCGTGCAAATCGTCAAGGGAACGGCGCTGACCTCGATCATCGGTTTCGTCGAATTGTCGAAAGCCGGCACGGTCGTCACCAATGCCACTTTCCAGCCCTTCACCGTCTACGGGCTCGTCGCTCTCATCTACTTCGCCCTTTGCTGGCCTTTGTCAAAAAGCAGCCAGATCCTGGAAAGGAAGCTCAATGTCGCTCATCGAAATCACTGAAGTCCGCAAGAGCTTTGGCACCACCGAGGTGCTGAAAGGCATCAATCTCGATGTGGAGGCCGGCGAAGTCATCGCCATTATCGGCAAGAGCGGTTCGGGCAAATCGACCCTGCTTCGCTGCATCAACGGCCTGGAGACCATCACCGACGGCTCCATCTCCGTGGCCGGCGCGCAGCTCCTCGAAGACGAAGTCCATCTGAAGGCACTGCGCCTCAAGGTCGGCATGATCTTTCAGCAGTTCAACCTCTTCCCGCACCTGACCGTCGGCGGCAACGTCATGCTGTCGCAGACCGTGGTCAAGAAGACCCCGAAGGCCGAGGCCGAGGCCACGGCCCGCAAGATGCTGGAGCGGGTGGGGCTAAGCCACAGGTTCGACGCCTATCCGGACGAGCTCTCGGGCGGCCAGCAGCAGCGCGTCGCCATAGCCCGCGCGCTGGCCATGCAGCCGACAGCACTTCTCTGCGACGAGATCACCTCCGCACTCGATCCGGAACTGGTCGCCGAAGTTCTGGCCGTCGTGCGCGAACTCGCCGTCGAGGGAATGACCCTCCTGATGGTGACGCACGAGATGAAGTTCGCCCGCGACGTCTGCAACCGCGTCGTCTTCATGCACCAGGGCCGAGTCCACGAAGCAGGCCCGCCGGAGGAAGTCTTTGCCAATCCGCAGACTGCGGAACTGAAGCAATTTCTCGGTGTCAATTAGGAGACAGTGAGAATAGCCGACTTGGTGGATCGAGCATTTTTATGCCGTGCTGCGTTTGCGCGTCGATTATCCGCTCGGTAAGCGGGGCGCCTCTCGCCTATCTAACGCGGCTTGCTGCTCGATCTGCTGCCGCGCCGCCGGTGATCGCGGCCGACCGTCCTCAGGACTTCAGCCGAGGATGTCCCATCAACGCTGCATACTCTCTGTCGGTCAATCGTTCGATTGTCCTCAGCTGTGCGGGAATATCCATCCGCTCATGCAAGACCGCGGCAATGACGAAGGTTGAGTCGTCAACGACGATGTATACGGCGTAATGGTGTTCTATCTTGTGGAGCCGGAAGAGCGAATTCCTGGCGCGCTCGTCTTTCTTTATCCTTACGCGGGCATAGGCTTCGGGGATGCCTTCAAATCCCGCCCGCAGCAAGCGGCTATATGCTTTCGCCTGTTCGATGGACCATTTTCGCGCCGTTTCGCGGACTGCCAGACGGTAGTTATCAAGGGCGGTCGGCAGGATGAGAACGCGAGGAGCCACTAGCGCAGTTCTTCATCCAGCTCCGCGTCGATAGCATCCAGAGCAGAAAGGGGCAGCATCTCTCCGCGCCGGAATTCCTCTTCCGCCCGCAGCAGCGAGCGGATGGCATAGCGGCGATCTTCTTCGCGTGCCATATCTTCGCGAATAAGGGCGCGTACATATTCGCTCGGCGTCGTGTACTGGCTCTCCCCGTTGGCGCGCATATCGACGAAGGCGCGCATTTCATCGGGCAAGCTTACATGCAGGCTGCTGGTCACGTAGCACCCTCCTTATCAAATTCCTGAAATTGTTCTGCATCCGGGTCGCGATGTCAATATTTGACATTGAGATTCGGTCCCTTCCAAATATTCCCGTGGCTCCAAGACGTTCATGACGTGGGCGGATGCAGCCGTGTATCGAGGGCAAAAGCCTCCTGGAACTTCAGCGCATAGGCGCCCGTCGCGCCGCCTGCCAGAAAAATCAGGTTCCAGCTATGCCGCGAGACCGCGCTCGGGATCGCCACAAAACGATGCTGTCGAAGCAAATCGTCTCCGAAGGCTTGCTGTCCGGCGCTGGGAATGCCCGGGCGCAACCAGTTGGGATTGGGCACGTTTCCCGGATCGACAACATGGATATCGCCAGCATCGGCAATGACAGCTGCCGTCATCCTGTGCGCCACGGTGTCGAGCGCCCGGAACCCCTTGTGGACCGCGACTTCAAGGATCGCCGTCGCGGGATCGAGCGAGCAGTAGACCGCGCGAACCCCCTTGCTGCTCCAGCGGCCGCCAACCCGATAGGCGCCTTCTCCGCTATCCCAAGTCGGCGCATGGACGGCCTGATCGAGCCGCCACGCGACCAGCTCGGCCCCGCCGAGCGCTATCGGCAAAAGGGTCATGCATAGACGCCGTATTCCATGCGATCGAGATGATCTTCGACAAGCTCGACGCCGGCGGGCGTCCCGAGAAGATCGATCGGGCGGCGCTGCTCAAGTCCGACCGCCGGACGCTCCAGCCATTGTTCGGCTTCCGCCTGCGATCCGAAGATATCCGTTGCCTTTGTGAGAATCTCGGCGAATTTCCACGCGCGGCCGCTCTGTTCCTGGCTGAGCGGCTTGGAAGGCGTATCCTTCCGCCGCTGCCAGGTGCGCAAGCTCATGCCCACCGCCTTTTCGAGGGACTCGTTCTTGCCGAGGACGACGAGAGTACCGACAAGATGATCCAGTGCTGTTGCAGGCAGGCCGTGCAGGAGTAGCTCATGGGCGTCGAGCGCATTGGTCAGGCTGCGCGACAGAATGCGCGAGCCGCCGAGCAATGCCTCTATTTTTTGCAGTTCACCACCGCCTGCCGCTGAAGAAGGTGCTTTTGCTGCGACGACCATGATTTTTCTCCTACGTCATCTGTCGCTTTTTATATGTCATGTGTCGCGACGAATTTCAAGATCTGACGGGCGTATCCGGCGTATCGGCCGCGGAACCGTGCCTTTTCTCGCTGCCGGCGCCAAACAAGCGGGGCAGGCGGCGATGGCACCGCCTGCCAAGGGCAGCTTGCAGCGGATTGAAATGCTGCGATCCCCACCGCTTTAAGAGGCTAGGTCGCGGCGCTCCAATTCCGTAAGCGCGCGGGAATGGCAGGCAGGGCCGCCGCTCCTGGGATTGTCAGTCTTTTTTGCTGGTCGGCGCTGGCAGCAAGATGGGCTCGACTGAATGTTTCGGTGCCATCAGCTGTGCAAGAACGTCGTCGGCCGAGTGGCTCGAACCGCCGATGCCGGCTTCGCGCAGTTGACGATCGAGGTCGCTGCCGTTTTCCAGCGCGGCCAGTTCAGCACCGGCTTCGATGCGGCCGGCAGTGATTTCCTGGCGTTTCTTGATGCGTTCGAGACTTTCGACGGCGCTACCGAGACGGGTATTGATGCCCGACTGGCTATGGGCAATCGCCGACTGAGCGCGCAGCAGCGACTCGTTGGCTTTGACATTCTCCACCTCACGCTTCATCTGAGCAATGCGCGCTTCGGTCTCCTGGATCGTGCGCAGCATCTGCTGCTGGCGGGGCAGCAGCCGATCGAGCTCTTCCTGATCGCGCTGCACTTCGCCACGGATACTGGCGATACGCTGAGCGAGACCCTGAGCCAGATCCGTGCGGCCCGCGGAGATCGCGGCGCGAGCGCTGTCGGTATCCTTCGTCTCCTTCGCGCGGTTTTCTTCAAGTCGGCGCATGACGCTCTTGTTGGAAGCCATGATGCCGGCCAGATCGGATCGCGCACTGCGCAGCGACTGTTCTGCGTCGCGGATTTCTTGGTCAAGAATGCGCATGGACTGGCTGTCGGCGGCCGCTTCCGCTGCCTCGTTGATGCCGCCGCGAATGGCGGTGAAAATCTTTCCCCATGTGCTCATGCTGCAATCTCCCCGCTTTTCCATTCTTCAATCATATGTGCCGCATCGACGGCATTGGCAGCCAGAATCGCGACTTCCTCTACCACCGTCTCGGCCGGCGAGCGTGCTGACAGCGAGCCGAACAATTCATACCATTCCTCACCGTCGATCGTGGTGATGCCGAAGCTGGAGAGCGGCACGAACTTATGGGTCTTCAGCACCATACGTTCGAAGGCTTCTCGATTGGACACGTCCTTGCACGGCACCAGAACAGCGCTGACTAGGATGTCGCGCTCCCCGCTTACCGCGACGAAGACGTCGAGATCGCCTTTTTCCTTCAGAGTCACGCATATGACGTCGCCCTGTTCGGGTACGGCTACATCCACATCACCCAGTGCGTCGGGATCGGCGGCGAACAGGCGCGTTAAAGTGGTGAGGTTCCAGGTCTCCAAAAAGTCCTCCATCGGTTGGAACGTCAAAATATTTGGGTAATCGGTTTGCAACTTAAAGATCTGGTGCGCTAAATAAATTTCGCTAGGGTACGCGTTGGGAACGGGGGCGAATCGCTTGCCATTTATCGCTTCATTGATGCGGCGTGTATATCTCTCGCTCAGCGAATTGGCCTGGTCAGCCCTTTTTGTTATCCTCGTGATCCACCTGGTCGCTTCTTATCTGCTCTTCATGCTCGCCGGCGAAGTCGATCTGGTCGGTAATCCGGTCGACTTTCTTTATTACTATATGGTGACGGCAACGACTGTCGGCTATGGAGATCTTTCTCCAAAATCGGGGCTCGGCCGATTAATTGCCGTCCTGTTCGTTCTTCCCGGCGGCATTGCCATCTTCACCGCTGTTCTTGGCAAGTTGTTGACAAATATCGGTACGATCTGGAGAAACCGCATGCGCGGATTGGGTGATTACAGCGAACGCGCCGGCCATATCATCGTCCTGGGCTGGCAAGAGGGGCAGACATACCAGACGCTGCGGCTGCTGCATGCCGAACGACAGGCCAACGAACCGATGAGTGTTCTGGTTGCCAAGGACCTGCCGGAAAATCCCGCCAGCAATTACGCCGACTATATCAGAACCGAGCGGCTTGCCGATGCCGACGCTCTGGTGCGGGCCGGAGTGGCCCAGGCGCGCGCGATCATCGCGCGCGGTGCAAATGACGACGAGACGCTGGCCGCCGTGCTGATTGCCGAAGACCACGCGCCCAATGCCCATATCGTGGCCTATTTCGCCGACGACCGCACGGCACAGATGGTCAAACAACGCCGGCCGCGCGTCGAGGCGGTGGGCTCGCTCGCCGAGGAGCTGCTGTCGCGTTCCGCTCGTGATCCAGGCTCTTCGGAAATCGCCGCACGGCTGCTGTCGGCCGCTTCCACCGACACGGCGTTTTCGCTGCCGGTACCGCCTTTGCAAACGCCGCTACTCTATGGGGACGTGTTTTTAAGGCTCAAGCGTCAGCATAATGTGACGCTGGTGGGCATGCTGAGCCAGGGCATGACCGACCTCAATTGCCAGGACGAGACACTGATGCGGGGCGGCGAGACCCTTTACTACATCAGCGGAATGCGGCTAGATCCCGCTGCCATCGCTTGGGCTCGAATGGGAGACGTATCATGATCAGCTGGTTCGGCAGAGACAAGAACGAAAGGCCCTTACCCAAAGAACTTGGCCCGTTGAGCGCCGCCATCGGGGGGGCGTTGGACATCGATTTCCTCTCCCTCGAAGCCGAGGCTTTGGCCGGCCAGCCGGCGATGCCGCTGCCACGGAGCGGCCCGTTCATCATCGTCGCCTACGGTGAGGTTTCGCTCGATGCCGCGACGGTTCTGTCGCGCTACTACGATGAGGACCATCGGATGATTCAGGTGATGTCGACGTCGGGCCAGCCGGGTGATGTCGACGACATCAGCTTTTATCAGCCCTGGGACAGCGTCGTGCCTGCCGGGCAGGGCGAATGGAACCGCTGGACCGGGCCGGACGGGCTGATCGGTCAGCCAAGCTACGATGCCGATGGCATCCTCTATAGCCGCTTCTGGGGCGAGGGCCCGGAGCGCACCCCATTGGCGGAGTTTGTCGAGAAGGTCGACGACGGTGAGGCGCAGCGCTCCATTCACCAGACCTGCATGCTGTATTATCGCCCGCTTGGCTCGACGCGCGAAATGCTTTTGATCAATGTCGAGCGCGACCTCGATCTCGGACAGAGCCAGGCAGGCAGCTCGGTGGAATTTCTGATCGGCTACGGACTCGCTCCGGCCGATGTTCGCCGCGTCTGATAGACCCTGTCAATTTTCAACGGAGGACTTTTTCAATGCTCGATTACGTGGCGGGTCTGCCTGCCTTCCTCGGCTATTTCGCCGTTGGTCTTGCCGCTTACGGCGTTTTCGCGGTGATCTACACGTTCCTGACGCCGCAGAAGGAAGTCCAACTCATTCGCGCAGGCAATCTTGCCGCCGTCACGGCATTTTTGGGCGCGCTTGTTGGTTTCAGCCTACCTCTGGCTTCGGCCGCAGCCAATTCGGTCAGCATCGTCGATTACATCATATGGGCGGTGGTCGGCATTCTGGCGCAGATCCTGGCTTACTATATTGCGAATTTCACCATGACGGATCTGCATGAAAAGATCACTGCCGGCAATATCGCCGCGGGCATATGGGGCAGCGGCATCGCGCTGGTCATCGGTATTCTCAACGCCGCCTGCATGACCTATTGAGGGGAGGGAATGATGCGCAGACGTAAGAGCGGGCACAAACGACCTTTCCTGGCCCTCGGCACTATTGCTGCCTCGACCCTGGCGCTGTCCGGTTGCGGCGATCAGACTCCTTCGGAGACAATGTTCACCTCCGTCGACCAATGCGTGACTTCCGGCATGGACCGGCAGGTCTGCCAGGCCGGCTATCAGGATGCCATGCGGGCCCATCTCGCCGCCGCGCCGCGTTTCAACGGCATGGCCGCCTGCGAGGCCGAATACGGCTCGGGCCAGTGCACGGAACAGTCGGCCAGTGCCGTCCCCAACAATACCGGCGGAGGCGGCAGCTTTTTCGTGCCGTTCCTGACAGGCTACGTGCTGTCTTCCGCACTGAACAACATCGGCGACTATTACAATTATCGCCGGCGCCAGGAGGAGAGTGGCTCCTACGGCTCGACACCGATTTATCGCAATCGCTCGGGGCAAACGGTGACAACGACTGTTCGCTCGGGCGGCAACGACACCGCGATCGCGCCCTCGCGTCAGACTGTTAAGCCGGTCAACGTCAACACCCGCACCGTTGCCCGTCAAGGCTTCGGGGGCCGTTCGTCCTTCAGTTTCGGCGGCTGACATGAAGCGCATCACCCTTCCGGCGCGTCCTGATTGGCTTGACAAGGCGCGCGCCGTCGGCTTCGGGTTTCACGTCATGTATGGCGAACCCTACTGGCTCGACGATGCCGCCTATACATTCACGCTCGATGAGATCGAGACACGGATTGAAGAACCGAGCCAGGAACTGCACGACATGTGCATGGATCTGGTCGGTGATATCGTCGGAAGCGAAGAGACGCTCGACAGGCTGGCCATTCCGGAGGACCTGCGCGATGTGGTGCAGCGCTCCTGGCAGCGCCGCGACCGGCACCTCTACGGCCGGTTCGATCTTGCTTACGACGGCACTGGCCCGGTTAAGTTGCTCGAATATAACGCCGATACTCCCACTTCGGTGTTTGAGACAGCCTATTTCCAGTTCAACTGGCTGACCGACCAGGTGGCTTTGGGTATCCTGCCCAAGGACGCGGACCAGTACAATTCCCTGCAGGAAAGCCTCGTTGAGGCGTTCGAGCAATTTCCCAAAGAGCCGATCTTCCACTTCGCGGCGATGACCGACAATGAGGAGGATCGCGGCACGACGGTATATCTGATGGACTGTGCGGTGCAGGCCGGCCATCGTGTCGAGCTTCTGGACATCCGCGAGATCGGCATCGATGCACAGGGCCGTTACACCGATCTCAAGGATCGGGTGATCGACCGCTGCTTCAAGCTGTATCCGTGGGAATTCATGCTGCGCGAGCCGTTCGCCCGCGACCTCGTGCGCTCGGGCGATGTTTTCGTCGAGCCCGCCTGGAAGGCCGTGCTTTCCAACAAAGGGCTTCTGCCTCTGCTCTGGCAGCGCCACCCCAATCATCCCAACCTGCTGGCTAGCTATTTCGCAGACGACCCGGCGGCCTCGAGTTTGAGCGACTATGTGCGCAAACCACTGCTGTCGCGAGAAGGCGAGAACGTCACGATATTCCGAGATGGCCGGGAATTGATTTCCGCCCCGGGCGACTACGGCGACGAAGGCTTCATCGTCCAGGCCTATGCCCCGCTTTTCGAAAGCGATGGCGGCTTCGCCGTGCTCGGCAGCTGGATCGTCGGTGATCGCGCCTGCGGTCTTGCGGTCCGCGAGGACCGCTCGCGCATAACCGCGAACTTGTCGCGTTTCGTGCCGCACGTCATAGTCGGATAAGAGGAGGTATATCCCTTCAGGCCAGAGATCTTCGTCTATGCGTCGAGCGATGCCGGCCATCCGCCAGCGGGCAATCTTGCGGCGTTCATCGATATCGATCTGGGAGTAGGTGCGTTTCATGTCTCGTTCCTTGCAAGGATAAGCCGTTGTTATCTATTGCAAGTCGCACTTCATCCTTGAACCCACCCCCCTTACAATGGATGTCAAAGCTGATTAGATGCGCAACGCTGTCAGCCATTTAGAAATGCGACACTCGGCATGTCCACTTGCGCTGAGGCAAGCCCCCGACCGGACCGGCTGGGCCGGGTTGCAAGGGAAGGGAGGGGGCGGGTGAGGAGCACCCCTTCGGCTTTAGCTTTGAGACTATGAGTGCCCGATTTATTCCGCTGCCTCCAGCCGTGCCAGCGCCTTCTGCCTTTTTGCGATGACCTCCGGATCATTCATGAAGTCCGTCCGCCGGCCAGGCTTGCGGCCACGCTTCTGATAACCATTGCCCTGGCTGCCATCGGGAATACCGAACATATGATCCGTCTGGCCGGTGCGGCGGGGGCCGCTCTTGCTGCGCTGCTGTTCCCGCCCAGCCTGCAGCTCAGCGACGACGGAAAGCATGTCGTCGAGACGCTTGTTCTCGACAACCTCTGCCCGGTGGACCGACCGCAACTTGTCGAAGGTTCTGTAGGGGAGGGTGAAGCTCTCGTGCATGATCTCGAGGCGGCCGTCCGGGTAGTCGCAGACAACGACCTTCTTTCCCGCCAGCCCTTTGGCCCGCTCCGTCGGATCGAGAATGAACAAGACCTTGTCGTAACGGAGCGTCAGCGACTGCGACAGCGTGCGGACTTCCTTCCGGCACATGGCGCCATCGAGATTCTCATGCGCGGCAAGCGGCCGGTGCATGTCCTTCGGATTGCGTGGCGGTTTGCCAAAACGGTAATTGAAATCCGCAATGAATTCTGATGCATAGGCGTTGGCCGCCTCGATCGTATCGATGCCACGAAGCCGCATCTCCTTCACCAACCGATCCTGCAATGTCTGATTGGCACGTTCCACACGGCCCTTGGCCTGCGGAGTGTTGGCGCAGATGATGTCGATGTTCAACTCATAAAGCGCCCGACCGAACTGCGTCAGGCCGCTCGTCCGGTCCTTCTCCGACGCATGGGTCGAACGAAAAACACCATGCTTGTCGCTATAGAAAGCCAGCGGTTTGCCCCATTGCTGCAGATAGGCTTTCGTCGCATGCAGAT
>NZ_VSZV01000352.1:81318-81525 GCF_008919455.1 Rhizobium sp. PEPV16 | reverse complement strand
CGGTTCGGCAACCAAGCCGGCATCATAAGCGGCATTCGACAATATCCACCGGGTCGATCATCGCTTCGCTGCCGCGGATCGGCACGCAGAAAACCTTTTCGACCAGGCCGGTAAAGGCCTTGAAATAGCCGACCGGATCCCTGGTAGCCGATGATCAGAAAAAGCGGCCGAGACTGGCGTTCCTCGAAATTGGCCATGGCTTCGGCA
>NZ_VSZV01000352.1:64005-81308 GCF_008919455.1 Rhizobium sp. PEPV16 | reverse complement strand
CCGACCAGGATGCGCGGCGGCAATGCCTCCGGATCGGCGACGGCTTTTATCGCTTCCAGCGCATCGCCGACCGTCGACATCGGTTCGGCAACCAAGCCGGCATCATAAGCGGCATTCGACAATATCACCGGGTCGACCATCGCTTCGCTGCCGCGGATCGGCACGCAGAAAACCTTCTCGACCAAGCCGGCAAAGGCCTTGAAATAACCGACCGGATCCTTGGTGTTGATCATGCCGATAATCAGAAAAAGCGGCCGAGACTGGCGCTCCTCGAAAGTGGCCATGGCTTCGGCGATCACTTCGCCGGCACCGGGATTATGCCCGCCATCGATCCAGATCTCGGCGCCGGGCGGCCTTGTGGCCCTTGAGGACGTCGGCGATCTTGCTGGATGCGCCTGCCTGGATGAGGATGTTTGGCGGGGTCTGGAAGATAAACTGTTTCATGTTGTGGTCCTCCTGTTGCTTTCTCGGACAGCAGGGACTGCCGTCCGCTCTGAAAAGATGATCATTGCTGTCGACCTCCTGGGCTCCTGAGGGCGGTTTATCCCGGTTACGCTTTTCGCGAGTTGCAGCTCGTCGGTGAGCACTCACTTGTTCTCCGCATAATCGATCGGCACTACGACGACATGGACGCCGCCGCCTTCGAAAGCGGCTTCCAGCGCTGGCACCAGATCGTCCAGCGCTTCGACGCGCGTGCCCTTGACCCCATAGGCTTCGGCCAATTTCACGAAATCCGGATTGTCGACGGTGTTGCCGAAATCCGGGAAACCGCGGGCGGCCTGCTTATGGCGGATCATGCCGTAGCCGCCGTCCTCCACGATGAGCACGACCAGGTTGAGCTTGAGGCGGCGGGCCGTCTCCAGTTCCTGGCTGGTCATGTGGAAGCCGTTGTCGCCGCAGACCGCCATGACGCGGCGCCCGGGATTGAGCATCGCGACAACAATCACCGACGGCAGTCCCGCGCCCATGGTCGCCAGCTCGTTGTCGAGTAGCAGCGTATTGGGGAGATAGGTCGGGTAGTTGCGGGCGAACGAGAGCTTGTACAAGCCGTTGTCGAGCGCAACGATGCCGTTTTCAGTCATGACCTCGCGCACGTCGTGCACCAGTCGCTGCGACGTGACCGGCCAACGTTCTTCATCGGCGTCGTTGGACATCCGGGAGAGGATCTTCTCGCGCAGCGGCAGCAATGCGCCGGCATTGGGCAGCTTGCCCTCAAGGCGATCCGCCAGCGCCTTGAGCGAATGGCCGATGTCGCCGATGACCTCGGATTGCGGGAAGTAGACCTGCTCGACTGGCGGCGACTGATCTCCGATGTGAATGACCTCCCGTCCCTTCGGCCCCATGAGGAAGGGCGGTTTTTCCGTCGTGTCATGGCCGATCGTAATGATCAGGTCGGCCTTGTCGACGGCGTCATGCACATAGTCGCCTTCGGAAAGCGCCGCCGTGCCCATATAGAGATGGGAGTCTTCTGACACGGCACCCTTGCCCATTTGAGTGGTAAAGAACGGAATGCCCGTGCGGTTCACAAATTGCTCCATAACCGCTATCAAGCCGGGACACGAGGCGGCGCGACGCGGGGCGGCGGCCCCGAACACGAGAAGCGGACGTTGGCTGCGGTGATGAGGGCGGCGGCGCGATCGAGGGCCGCATCGTTTGCTATCGGCAGTTCGCGCTTGTGCGGCGCAATCAGCGCTACCTCCTTCTCGCATTTTTCGGCCGCGATATCTTCCGGAAGTTCAATATACACCGGCCCCTTCTTTCCCTCCTGGGCGATGCGGAATGCTTCACTGACCGTTGGCGGGATCATCTCCGCCGATGTGATTTGTATTGCGTGCTTGGTCACAGGCTTCATCACCTCGACGGTGGCGGACCGCTGAAAACCCGCCTGGCGGCGGTTCTTGATCGCCTTCTGGCCGGCGATCAGCAGCACCGGCATGCCGTTGAGCCGGGCATATTCCGCGCCGTTCGGGACGTTGAGCGCGCCCGGACCGCAGGTGGTGATGCAGACGCCAGTGCGGCCGGTGAGCCGACCCCAGTTGGCGGCCATAAGGGCCGCGGCCCACTCGGTGTGGGCCGGCACGACCTTGATCGTCGAGTTGCTCAGCGAATGGAAGAGGTCGATGGTTTCCTCGCCGGGGATGTAGAAGATGCACGTGACCCCCTGGTTTTCAAGCGCCCGGACAAAGAGGTCGGACCCCTTGACCTCGCGCTGTTCGCCCTCAGGGCTGGAGGTGATCTTTTTTTGCATTTCTGCCATGTCAGTCTCCCTTCGTGCCAATCAGGTCGGGACCACGATCGGGCTTTAGCGACCCGGCTTACTCTGAGCACTACTCGTGCCAATCAGGTTGCGCCGGTAAGCCTTCGAGATTGCAGATGTTTCGTTGTCGCCATGCGGAGGGGTTTTGTAGGGTTGCCGACATGTCGTGTCGCAATCCGTCCCGATCACCACCGCAAACGCAGGGGCGGTTCGATAGGCTTCAGGGCGAAAAATACGCGATTGGGGAGGAAGAATTCGGTCTCGCGAAGCCGAAAAAGGTGACGACGATGTCGTAAGTTGATTGTTATCAACAACTGACCCACCCGAAACACTGGTAGGCCAGTGCTATCCCGCTAAACCATTCCTTGGGATAGGATCCCACTTGCCCACAGCTTCAGGCGGCAATGATGAAGAACAAAGAATGACCAGTATTTAGACCCGCGCTCCTAAGCCCGCGCGAATGCCTCAACGCAGCCTTGAAAGGGCAACCGTCGAAACCACAGGTTACCGAAGTGGTTCACAATTTCGTATGCGGCGGTCGGGACGCAGCAGAGATGCACAGGCGCTGCCAATGACGGTCAAATAGAAGTGATCTGGCCACGGTCCATGCGATAAACCATATCGAGGCCCTTACCGGCGTGCCGAAGATCGGCGCCGGAAAGAAGGATGGAAAGACCAAGCGGCCGCAGGGATGCGACTACCTCGGAAATGCGCTTGGAAAGCGCGGGGGCGACGCCTTCGAATGGCTCGTCTAGCATTAACAGCTGGGTGCCAGTCATGCGTGCGCGACCGATGGCCACGAGTTTCTGCTGGCCGCCTGAAAGCTGCAGGGCGCGGCGATGGCGGAAGTCCGCTGCCTCCGGAATGAGCGCATAGACATCGTCGAGCCGCTTCTGCGCATCTGTGACGCCAGCTGCCCATGCCGGAATAAGCAGGTTTTCCTCAACAGTCAGTTCGGGAATAAGGCGCCGGTCTTCCGGCGCGAAGCCCATCTGGTGGTGCACGCGCAGATGCGGCGCCTCACGGGAAATGTCCTTCTTCTCATAATGGATCGAACCTGCCCGGAGTGGCAAGAGCCCCATTATCGCACGCATCAACGTGGTCTTGCCGGCACCATTGCGGCCGACGATTCCGACCATCGAGCGGGCTTCGACCTTCATGGAAACGTCACGCAGAATAGGTACCCCGCCGATGGAGACGTTGATTGACTTCACTTCAAGCATGGTTGTCCTCCCTGGGAACGCAATGTTCTTCACCAATGATGAGTTCGCGCACTTGTCGGTCGCTGAGGACGGTTTCCGGAGGTCCATCAATCAGCACCCGGCCTTCGAAGAAAGCGAGCACGCGGTCGGAGTAGCGGCCAACGATCTCCATGTCGTGCTCGACGAAGAGCACGCTGACGCCTGCGACACGGGTCGCATCAATAATGCGGTCCATGACCGAGAATTTTTCTTCGCTGGCGACGCCGCTCGTCGGCTCGTCCAGGAAAAGAACCTTCGGCTTGCCAACCATGGCAATTGCAATGTCGAGAAGCTTGCGGATGCCTTCGGGCATCGTGCCGGCAATCGAGTTGCGGAACGCTCCAAGTCCGAACACCTCGAGCCTCTCGTCAGCATGGGTCGCGAGCTCGTCGTCGGAAAGAATCGAAAAGCCCTTGATGCCAACGCTGTCCGTGGCGCTGTAGGCAAACATCAGGTTCTCAATCGCTGTCAGCGAGTTGAACAATTGCGGAATCTGAAAGGACCGGGCAACGCCGCGCCGAGTGATCTGACGAGGTGAAAGCCCGACGATTTCCTGTCCGTCGAGCAGGATCGAACCGGAGTCCGGGCCGAGGTAGCCCGTAATCATATTGATAAACGTCGTCTTGCCGGCGCCGTTTGTGCCGATCAGCCCCGAAATCGTTCCAGACATGATGTCGACATTCACGTCGTTTGCGGCAGTTACCGCGCCGAACCGCTTAATGAGGCTCTTTGCTTCAATAATCGGCTTCATGCTTTTTCTCCTGCCTCGACGGTGGTCGTGTTGCGCTTACCGAAACGGATGCCGCCCAGGCCTGTCGGCAGGAACAGGATCATCGAGAGGATGATGACGCCAAGTACCAGTTGCCAAGTGTTGGGGGCATGCTGATAGGCGAACGTCCTGACAAATTCGAGTGCAAGCGCGGCGATGAAGGGCGTGAAGATGTTGCCAGTACCGGCAAGGACTGCGATCACCACGAATTCGCCCGAGGTTGCCCAGAAGGCCATTTCCGGATCCACATGCGCGACGAGAATGCCGCTCATGGAGCCACCTACGGCGGCTAGAATTGCCGCAAGGATGTAGGAGAGATAGATCGTCTTGCTTGCAGACGCGCCGAGATACTCGACGCGAATCTCGTTATCCTTGATGCCAGGCAGCAGGCGACCGAGCGCCGTCTTGCCGAAGTACCAGACGGTTATCACCGCTGTGAAACAGATCAGGACGAGGATAACGAGGCCGTTGAAACGCGCAGTACCGCTCAGCGGCAGGCCGAACAAGGTCACGCCTCGGATGTTGAAGCCGTCCGTGCCGCCAAGTTCCACCGACTTCACCAGAAGACCGTAGAGAAGCATCGACAGGGCGAGCGTCAGCATCGCGAAGAAGATGTCGCGGTAACGCGACAGAAGGAGACCGGCGACTGCTGCAGTCGCCGCGGCGATGACGACCGGGGCGATGAGCAAGAGAACCGCTTCGTTGATTCTCCAGAGATTGACCATCAAGCCGACGGAATAGCCGCCGATAGCATAATAAAGTCCCTGGCCGAACGAGACCAACCCAGCGCGCATCATCAGCACGAGGCCGAGAACCGCGAGCCCCTTGGCAAGGCCGATCGAGATGACGAAGTTCCAGGTGGGTAGCGCCCAGGCCGCGACGATTAGGAAAAGTGCCGCGCCGACGGCGACCGGCACAAAGGTTTTGGTTTTGTTCATCATATCTTGCGCAACTCCACACCGGAAAACAGCCCCTGCGGACGTATGGCGAGAACGATCGCCATCACTGCATAGATGCTGAACACTTCGACTTCGGGCCAGTAGTGGACCGAAAGTGAGCGGACGAAGCCGACGATCAGGGCGCCGACAATGGTGCCAGGAATCGATCCAAGCCCCCCGATCACCACCGCTGCGAACATCATGACGACCACTTCGACGCCCATGCCCGGCGCCACCGAGATGGTCGGCGCTGTGAAGGCGCCGCCGAGTGCGGCGAGGATCGAGCCGACCACAAAGGCCGACACTTTCCAGCGGCTGACATTGATGCCCATCGCCTGCGATACTTCCGGATCATGAATGACGGCGCGCAGCATCTTCCCCTTGGCAGTGAATTGCAGAAACCACGTGAGGAAACCACCACTGACGATCGCCACGATGACGATAATGAGGTTGTAAGTCGGATAGACAAGGGGGCCGAGATAGACGTTGCCGAATGCCCACACCGGGTCGGAGGCTATCCATGGATCGACACCCCAGATGAGCTTCACCACGTCTTCCAGAATGAGGAAGAGCGCGTAGGTTACCAGCAGCAGCACGACGGGATCGCGCCCCGCGAAGTAGCGCAGGACGCCCCGTTCGACGACGAGGCCGACAATCGTACCGGCGATCAGCGCCGCGACAATCATGACCGGAATGCTGCCCGCGGGCGGCAGCCCCTGGGCGAACCAGTAACCCAGCAGAGTAACCGACATGTAGGCGCCGATGGCATAGAACGTGCCATGGGCCATGTTGAGGATCTTCATCACACCGTAGATAAGCGTCAGGCCGACCGCGATGATAAAGAGCCATGCGGAATACAAAATGCCGTCAATAACGGCGCCTACAAACGCGTTCATGCCACACACCGTTTCGAAAGGAGGGGCGGATCCATCTTTCGGTGCCAGTTGGCGCGCGAAGAGTGAAAACCGCTTCAAAGGGATTGCGGCGCCAAACGCGCGGGGAAACCCCGCGCAAGCGATGCCGCGGTGGACAAGTCACTTCAGCTTATTCTTGATCCACTCATGGCTGGTCATGCCTTCCGGTGGGTTCACCCTTTCTGGAGCGTAACGGATCACATCGACGAAGGTCAGCTTGCCATCGACGGTTTTGGTGCGGCCATAGACCATTTCCTGCACAGCCTGGTTGCCCTTGCCCAGCGACATCTTCACTTCGCCCGAGGGACCCTGGAAGGTGGAACCCTTGAGAGCAGCGGCGATCTCCTCCGTAGTCGGCGTCTTGGCGGTGTCGCCGCCCTGTGCCTTCTCATAAGCGAACTTCGCCGCAAAAAGCGTCTGCACCATGTGGTAGGACGGATAGCTGGGGGGCGTGGCGGACTTGGCGTTGTAAGCGGTCTTGAACCAGTCGTTATAGGCGTTGTCCGGTGCAAAGATGCCGTTTGGACCGCGGGCGCCGATGATGGTGCCATCCGGGATTTGTTTGGCCTGGCGATGAATCGCCGTTTCGCCTGCCGTCAGAACGACAGTGGCGTTCTTGAATAGATCGCGCGGCGCTCCCTGAAGCACGAGACCCTCAAGGTCGCCACCCCAGAAGCTCGAATGAATGATATCGGGTTTGCTGCCGAGAATTGCGGAGATTTCAGTATTGTACTGACCGGCACCGAGCTTCGGCATCTGCGAGGTCGTCAGCGTCACTTCGGGGCGAAGGCTCTTCAGTGTGCCCTCGAAGTCGTTCCAGGCGTCCTGACCCCAGGCGTAGTTCTGGTTGATGCCGGCGTAGGTGTTGAATTTCTTGACTGTCTCGTTGACGTAGAGTGCGGCACCGGCGTTGTCCATCGTCGCGGTTGCAACGGGGCGGAATACATATTCGTAGTCAGCTTCCTCGAAGATGCGCGGCGTGCCGCAATCGAAGAGAAGTGTCATGGTCTTCAGTTCTTCGGCAACAGGCGCGACCGCAAGACAATCGCCCGAGGACGTGTAGCCTACGATCATGTCTACGCCCTGCTGTTCGACGAGGTTGCGTAGTTCGGAAACCTGCTTGGTGGTGCCACCGGCCTCGTCGATGACGACGAGTTCGATCGGACGGCCGCCGAAGCCGACCTTGTCATACGGCGCCGGGAGCTTGCCACCGGCATTGACCTGCTCGGCGAAGACTTCGGCGGCAATCTTTGCGGGGATGCCGAAGGGACCAGCCGGTGCACCGGACAGGAACGTCACAACACCAATAGTGAAGGGCTTTGGCTCCTGAGCCGAGAGGCCATCGGGGGCGGTGGCAGACAGAAAGATGGCTGCAATGGTCAGAGACCACGACTTTTTCATAGATTCCTCCTCTACGGCAAATTGCCTGTTCCGGTGCAATGACACGCTTGCGTGGTAGGCCGAAAGCGTCCTCTCACGCTGCGGCCATGCAACCGAGTTCATTATGTTGAACTCAGTTCATTACTGTGTATAGTGAGTATTGCAACCAACGTCAAGATGGAGGAGCGGCTGTTCAGCCAGAAGGCGAGTACAATCAGCGGCGCGAACTGTTCCTAAGGGGAAACGGGCGCCGTCAGCCTCACGAAGAATCACTGAGGACGACTTCTCCTGAACTCCGCCAGAAGCTCGCTTTTGGCAAAACCTCCATCAACAAGTCGACGTGGAGAGGATTTTCGTCAGCTGCTTATGTAGCCATTCGCCTGGAGAGCGAACCGCGACATTGACACTTGCATCGGATTGACGGTGAGCCCAAATGCACGATTTTCGCAGCCATTCGGTTCGACGCTGCGACGGCCTGCCTTAGGGTCAAAGAGCAGCCACGTTGCTCAAGCTGAGCCAACCCCACCTGGTCTCCTTTGGTCGGCAGTAAATTTCCGCTCTCTCAAAACGCTACGCTATCCTTCGACACTGATGCGTGATGAGCTGTTATGCCCCAATTGCTCGGAAAGAATGGCGGCTGATTTGCGCATCGTCTCGCCGAGTGACTCGATAAGCGCCGGAGTCGTTTCGCTTTCCAGAAGGCTGATGGCAATGCCGGCAACCGCGCATCTCGTATGATCTCGCAGAGCGGTGCCGATGCAGATCATCCCTTCGCGAACCTGACCGTTATCGATCGAAAAACCACGCATACGTATGTCAGCCAGCTCCTGCCTTAGTGCGGCAAGATTTTTGACGCTTCTAGAGGTGAGGGGCAAAGGAAAGTTCGCTCTGAAGAGAGCATCGAGCTTATCCTCCGGCATTTCGGAAAGCAGCATTTTGCCTGTCGCGGTAAAGGTGGCAGGAAGGCGCATTCCTATCCGGAAAGTATGCCCCAGGGGCTGGTCGGAATTACGGCAATCAATATAGACGACCTCGTGACGGTCAAGAGTCGTCAGTGTGACCGTGTAGGGAGACAATGTGGTGTCGGAAGCGAAATAATTCCGGAAAACTGACACCATGTCCATCTCGGATAAAAAACCGTGCGCCCAACGCATAGGATGCGGGCCGAGCCGGAACGTGCCGTCCTGTTTGCGAACAAGAAGGCCAAGCTCTACCATCACGCCAAGTAGGCCGTGAGCCGTACTTTTTGGCAACGACATCGCCCGTGTGATGTCGGCGGCCGACATTGCGTCGCTGGAATTGGTGACAAGATCGAGGATCGAGACCGCGCGCCTGAGCGCCGGAACAGAGTCGACGGATCTGCCGATCGCAGTGTCTTCCACTGCGGCGAGTCTTGCACTTGACACTTTCGATACCTCCTGTCAGGCTAATTCAATATAACGATATTGGTTCAACGAATTGAACTCTAGGCTTGGGGGAGGTCATGGTCAATCTAAAAAAAACGGAACTGCTGCGCGATCGATGCCTGATAAATGGCAAGTGGGTTGCGAGCTCTCAGAACAACGTAGCCGTCAAGAACCCCGCGACGGGGGAGATTGTCGGCACCGTCCCTGCGCTGGAGAGGGCAGATATTGAGCAGGCGGTCGCAGCGGCCGAGATGGCGTTCCGATCGTGGCGCGCGCTTGCAGCCAAGGAAAGAGCGGCCGTCCTGCTTCGCTGGTTCGATCTGATAGTAGAAAATGCAGACGATCTCGCCGCGCTGTTGACGGCTGAACAGGGTAAGCCCCTCTCCGAAGCCAGGGGGGAAATACTCTATGCTGCCTCCTTCATTCAATGGTTTGCCGAGGAGGCAAAGAGAGTGTATGGGGACATCATACCCGCACCCACCACCGACAAGCGCATCCTGGTTTTCAAGCAGCCTATCGGTGTCTGCGCTGCGATCACGCCCTGGAACTTCCCGGCAGCAATGATTACACGCAAGGCGGCGCCTGCGCTGGCTGCCGGTTGCACAATGGTGGTTAAGCCGGCTGAGCAGACACCCCTCACGGCGCTTGCTCTCGGCGTTCTGGCCGATCAGGCAGGTATTCCCGCCGGCGTTTTCCAGATTGTGACAGGAAAAGCACGCGAGATCGGCAAGGTGCTGACGGAAAGCGACATTGTCAAAAAACTCTCTTTCACCGGATCGACCGAGGTGGGGCGAATTCTGATGGCGCAGTCGGCGCCGACGATAAAAAAACTATCAATGGAGCTCGGCGGCAACGCACCTTTTATTGTTTTTGACGATGCGGACCTCGATGCCGCCGTCGATGGTGCCGTCGCTTCGAAATTCCGCAATGCTGGTCAGACCTGCGTCTGCACAAACCGTATCTACGTGCAGTCCGGTGTTTACGCTGCCTTCGCTGAAAAGCTTGCCGCGAAGGTTTCTGCACTGAAAGTCGGTGAAGGTACGCAGATGGGCGTAACGATCGGGCCGCTGATTGATGCTGACGCCATTACCAAGGTCGAGGACCATATTAGTGATGCGGTCGCGCAGGGAGCGAAAGTGGTCGCAGGTGGCAAGCGACACAGCCTTGGCGGGACATTCTTCGAACCAACCGTCCTGACGGGAGCGACACAGGCGATGAAGGTCGCACGCGAGGAAACCTTCGGGCCAGTCGCGCCTCTCTTCAGCTTTGAGACAGAGGAAGAGGCGGTCGCTATGGCAAACGATACGGAATTCGGATTGGCTGCCTATTTCTATACTGAAAACGTCCGTCGGACATGGCGAGTGGCCGAAGCGCTGGAGTACGGCATGGTGGGTCACAACACCGGTCAGATCTCGAACGAGGTAGCGCCATTTGGCGGCGTCAAGCAGTCCGGCCTCGGACGGGAAGGCTCCCGTTACGGGATCGATGACTACCTGGAAATCAAATATCTGTGCTCGGCGATCGCTTAAGCAGCTGACGACAAGGGAGGACTGAATGACGATCAATCCGTTCGAGTTTCGAACTGTCCCATCCATTGAAATGGCCTGGGGCGGAGCTAAGCGATTAGGTGAAATCATCGCTGCACGTTTTGCCGCGCGCAAGGTGCTTTTGGTCACCGATGCGGGCCTTGTGAAGGCTGGGTTGATTGCGCCCATTGCCGCCAGTCTGGAGGCGGCTGGCTTCAGCGTGGCGATTTTCGATAGGGTTGTGCCAGATCCACCGGAAAGTGTTTTGTATGGTTGTGTCGAGGAGGCGCGGCAAGTCGCAGCCGATATTGTCATTGGTCTCGGTGGTGGCTCGTCGTTGGACATAGCAAAGCTCGCGGCGGTGCTGCTCTCGTCGGCACAACCGCTCGCCGAAATGTATGGCATCGGCAAAGTTCAGGGGGGGCGTGTTCCACTGGTTCTCGTTCCGACAACTGCGGGCACCGGTTCCGAAGTCACCAACATTTCCATCATCACCACCGGCGAGACGACCAAGATGGGAGTCGTGTCGGCGCAACTCTATGCGGATTTCGTGCTCCTGGATGCGGAATTGACCGTTGGTTTGCCGCAGGTTCACACCGCAGCAAGCGGCATCGATGCGATGGTGCATGCCATCGAAGCCTATACAAGTAAGCATAAAAAAAACCCGCTTTCGGACGCGCTTGCGCGTGAGGCGTTGCGGCTTCTCGGCAGCAATCTAATCATTGGCTGTAAGGAGCCGACAAACCGGGATGCTCGCGAAGGCATGCTTCTCGGTGCAATGCTTGCGGGCCAGGCTTTCTCCAATTCCCCGGTGGCTGCGGTCCACGCGTTGGCCTATCCGCTGGGTGGACATTATCACATTACGCATGGTCTTTCGAACGCTCTGATGCTCGGCCCAGTCCTTCGTTACAATGCACAGGCGGCTGCCCCGCTTTACGCCGAGCTCGCCGATGTGCTTGGAGTCAAGGGAAGCGGCGACACTGCGGCCCGTTCCGAGGACTTCGTTACCCATATGCAGGTGCTGATGGATAAAAGCGGCGCGCCGCGCCGGCTCCGCGATGTCGGTGTAACCGACAACAGCCTCGCCATGCTGGCTACGGATGCGATAAAAAACCAGGGGCGCCTGCTCGTCAACAATCCGGTCGAGGTTCGGGAAGAGGATGCGCTGGCGCTGTATCGGGAAGCCTTCTAAATATTCCGCAGAAATTCACCGTTCATATCACTACGGGAGGATCCAACGTGACGGATATCCGACTTTACATGCTCCAGTCCGGCACCCTGAAATGCAAAGTGCACAACATCAAAATGAATCAGGGAAATGGTGCGGATTACGAAATCCCGGTTCCTTTTTTCCTGATCACCCATCCCGACGGTCACACCATCATCGACGGTGGAAACGCCATTGAAGTCGCGACGGACCCGCGCGGCCACTGGGGCGGTATTTGCGATGTGTACTGGCCGCTGCTTGACAAGGACAAAGGATGCGTCGATCAGGTCAAAGCTCTCGGCTTCGATCCGGCGGATGTTAAATACGTCGTGCAGTCCCACCTGCATCTCGACCATACCGGCGCGATCGGCCGCTTTCCGAATGCCACGCATATCGTGCAGAGGGCCGAATATGAATATGCCTTCACGCCTGACTGGTTTTCCGATGGCGGCTATATCCGCAAGGATTTCGATCGCCCTGGTCTGAAATGGCAGTTTTTGAACGGTACTCAAGACGATTTTTATGATGTTTATGGCGACGGAACGCTGACGACGATCTTCAGTCCTGGCCATGCGATGGGCCATCAATCCTTTCTCGTCCGCCTTCCCAATAGTGAGCCGCTGCTTCTGACGATCGATGCCGCCTACACACTCGACCATTGGGATGAAAAGGCGCTGCCGGGCTTCCTCGCATCGACGGTGGATACTGTTCGCTCTGTACAGAAGCTGCGCACAATCGCGGAAAGAACGGGGGCAAACGTCGTCACCGGTCACGACCCGGATGCGTGGTCGACCTTCAAGAAGGCACCAGAGTATTACTCTTGAGAAGTCGCTGCGGTCTGGCCGCGACATGATCCTACAGGGGCGAATAAGCCCCTTAGAAGCTTAGAAGTTTTGACCTGGATCAATGTGAAATCCGGTGACCAGGATACGGCTTTGAAAGGCTGGGGCCACCGCTTTGTTTCGTTGGTAATCCCGACCAAGGAGAAGTAAATGCGCCTGAAAATACTTATCACTGTCGCCATGATGGCCGGCCCGGCATTGGCGTATGAGCCTTTGGTTGAGAAGCGGGAATTTACCCTAAAAAACTTCGTGACACGTGGAGGCAGGACGGTTCCCGAAATGCGGCTGGGGTACGAGACTTATGGCACGCTGAACGACGCCAAAGATAATGCCATCCTGATTCCGCATTATTTCAGTGGAAGCAGTCACGCAGCGGGAAAATATAAGGAGGCGGATGTAAGCGCCGGCTATTGGGATGCGATCATCGGGTCCGGCAAGCCCATCGATACGGACAAATACTTTGTCGTGTCGGTCGACACACCGGTCAATCTCGGTGCCAACGATCCGAACGTCATCACCACCGGACCGGCGACGATCAATCCCAAAACAGGAAAGCCTTGGGGTATGGATTTTCCAATCATGACGATCGGCGATTTCGTTGATACGCAGAAAGGGCTGATGGAGCGACTGGGGATTGAGAAATGGCATGCTGTCATGGGCGCCTCCATGGGAGGGCTGCAAAGCTATGAATGGGCAGCACGCTATCCCAACAAACTGGAGCGAGTGATTCCAGTCATTTCCTCTGGTTGGGCAGATGCGAATCTGATCGCGTGGCTGGACGTCTGGGCGTCGCCTATCAAACTGGATCCAAACTGGAATGGTGGAGATTATTACACAGGCCAGGCACCAAAAGCAGGGCTGGCTCAAGCCCTGAAGACTTTAACACTGCAGGCAAATTCGGCAGAATGGACCGACGGTACATTTGGGCGGGGCTGGGCCATAGAAGGTGCAGATCCCGGGCAGAGTTGGGCGAATGACTATAAGGTCGTCACAAAGCTGAACGAGGCGGGCGCAGCACGCGTTGCCCAGTCAGATGCGAACCATTTCCTTTATCTGGCGCGCGCCAATCAGTTGTTCGTCGCTGGACAGCCCAAAGACAGCCTGTACAAAGGGCTCCTAGATGTCAATGTACCCGTGATGCTGATCTATACCGATGAAGACTTGATTTTCCCTGGAAACGCAGTGCGAGAGACAGGAACGATTATCAAAACCGATGGTACGCCGGTCGAATTCGTCGAACTGGAAGGTACGCGAGGGCACATGGATGGCTTATTGAGCATTGCTCAGGCGGGAGAGCGAATTCGAGCATTCCTTGAGGTCCAATAGGAGCGGGCGGGCGGGCTCTCCCTTTTTTTAGGGCGAGCCAGCGGATGTTGCCATCCTCCTGGCGGGGTTCGGCCACGCCGACCAACCTCGGAGTCCATAAACAAAAAATAGTGGCCGCCGGCACGTCGTCCAAGACAGCCAAGGGGTCCGCTATGCTCTCGAGGCGAGGCGCCATGGAAAACGATGAACGGCGGGTTGCCGCCACGCTCGGCGCCGCGTTTCATGATCTCGTTGACGCCCGGAAACATCAGGATCTTGCCGGCTGACTGATAAATTCGCTAGCGTCGCTGTTGCGAGTGATCGAACACATGGTTATGAAATCCGGCACTGATTTGACCCGCCACGGGGTATTTTTCTCGAAATGCACCCGTATCTTCCCTTTGCGTACGCGATTTGCAAACATTGCAGCGTTCACGACGCTTCCTTGGATCGAACGTGTCTCTAACCGGCAAAATGGCGCAACAAAAGTGCCGAGATGAACCAGAAAAAAATCTATACCATTGCGGAAGCTGCACGTATTGCGGGATCTACTACATCGACGCTCCGGCTTTGGGAGAAGGAGGGTCTCGTTGTACCGGATCGCTCCAAAAAGGGCCACCGGCGGTACGACGCTGACCACATTACGCAGTTAAAGCGAATCGCATCGCGCAGAGCAGACGGACGACTCACCATCGCAGGGATCCGCGAAGATCTCGGGAACTCTTCACCAGAAGCGGGCACGCCTCGGGACGCGGGTGATGCCGCTCCGGAAATGAAGCTGGAGCACCTCGAAGACGATAACACCCGCTTGAAACGGATGGTCCTAAGCGAGACGTCGGCGATCCGCGAAATCGTCGAAGTCGAGGCGTCTTCGCCAGAAGCGGGCACGCCTCCGGACGTGAGTGATGCCAGTTCGGAGATCAAGAGGCTGAGGCAGTTCGAAGACGAAAACGCCCTGTTGAAACGAACATTCGCAGATCTGGCGCTGGTCCGCGGGATGTTGCAGGAGGTCATCCGGCGAAAGCTCTAAGGCCTGCTCGAAAGCGGGAGGTGGTGAAGGACATGTGTCGGAAAGACGGTCTAGCAGGCTGCTGAAAAACGCTCTGGCTTTTGGGTTGAACCGAATTCCCTGGGATCGCAACAACGACGAGTTGCTCAACGAAAACCTGTTTTCGGCCTCGATCATGCCCGAAGCGCGCCATTGCTGATTGGACGGACGATTACAACCGTCTCCGGCGGCACTCATCGCTCGAATACCAAAACCCCGTGGACTTTGCCGGGACCATCGCCGCAACGACTTCGGGCCGATTAACCACACGACGGTTTCGATCTCTGAGGATGAGGAAAGCGGTGAGATCCGCGAAACCAATCGCCGGTCCAATCTCAAGCCCTTCTTGGGCGACCCGGATTGCTGGCTGGTGGCCTCGATCGAGGACTAACGACCTCGAAACGGATAAGGCAAAGCCCGGTCCGATCTTCACCGAGCGGGTCATCTCTCCTCCGGCACCACCCGTCATCACCAGTGCTGGTGATGCGCTGGCTGTCGTCCTCAACGAACGCGGCCGCGTCGATCCCGAGCATATTGCCGAGTTGCTGCGTCGCGACCCCAACGTTGTGATCGACGAACTCGGTGACGCCATCTTCCGCGATCCCGCTGATGGCTCCTGGCAGACATCTGACGCTTATTTCTCCGGCTCGGTCCGCACGAAGCTCATGGGTCGCCGAAGCGGCGGCGGCGCTCGATCCAGTACCGAACTCGATCACTATGTCACCGGAGCGATCCAATTGGACCGGATCATCTATGGAGACGAGACCAGCAGTTCGCGTTCGGCGCTGGTTTCCACTATACCGACGTGAAGTGGACCGCCTATGGCGGGTCCGGCATCTATTCGTCCGAGGGTGGCTTCCGAAACGACCCCTGGGAGGATCCAGACTGGGAAAGAGGCATCAGCTATCAGCAACAGATTCCGATTGGCTTCCTCAGCCTGAGCGGCAAATAGAACGTTGGCGATTTTACCATCAGCGGCGACCTTCAGACCGGCTTGAGCTTCGGCATCAAAGACACCGACAACCACTGGTTGAGGGCTCTCCGGTTTCATGATGACATTGACCCAGCGCCGACAATCGGCGCAACTGTTGCCCTTGACTACGCGGTGACGCCAACTGCTTCGCTCCATCTGTCCGGTTCGTTCCAGCGGGTGTTTAACAGCCGCGGGGAAACGCATGAAGAGAAACCGAGGAGGGCACACGCTTCGCTTGGCAAAAGGATGCGGCCGGGGCAAACTTTCAGTCGATGTCGATCTCCATCGGGCTAAACGTCACGTTTTGACCTGTTAGCGAGCCACGTTGCATCAGAAGACTATCGCCGCGCACCAGTCTGACTATTCCGGGACACAACAGCTCTTGAAGATTGGAGTCGGAACAAGAGCAGTTCGAAATCGTACGGTAAGTCTGAACGGAGCAGGAACAATGCCCTGGTGGGTATTTTCGGGATTCGATCTCTGTAGATTGCCATCGAGGGCCACAGCTTTAATTTCGCTGTCCAGCCCGAGTCGACCGCTTTCGCGCAAATTGATCGTGGATCGAGCCGGGCGATGGCAAGGCGCAAGCCTTTCCATATGACAGTCGAGAGGACAGGCGATGCTCGACAATATGCCTCAGGCTTGTTATCGGGGTGACGACGACATGCTTTCGATCGTCGCTGAGCTGCAGGCTGGGCGACGCACCGGACAGACGGATCACATGTTCGGCATTCCCGATGGCAGCGTGAGCAACGGTTATCAGAAACGACGCCGGCCGGGTGGAGCTGGTCAGGGCGAAGCGGGCCATTTTTGCTGCGCTGCTGCTGACGAAGAAAGCTAAAGTATATGATTGCAGCGCCCGACGGCGGCAAGCGCCGCTGACGGCAGGATCCTTCGTCGTCCTGTAGGGCAGGGAGGCTTCCCCGTCTGTGATCTCAAGTCGTCGGTCAGGATAATCGCAAACGACAACCTTCTTGCCCGCCACACCTCGGATCGGTGTACTGACCGTAACGGTGGTCGAGAACAAGCGGCTGGACGTCGTTCGACACGTCGTTGGCCGCCTCGATCGTATCGATACCGCGAAGCCGCAGTTCTATCCTGCAGCGTTTGGTTGGCCCTTTCTACGCGGCCTTTGGCCGGCGCGGTGTTGGCGCAGGTAATGTCGATGTTGAGCTCATACAGTGCCCGACCGAATTGCGTCAGACCGCTCGTCCGGTCCGTCATCAAGGCATGCGTGCTGCGGACGATGCCATGCTTGTCGCTGTAGAACGCGATCGGCTTGCCCCATTGCTGCAAATAAGCCTTCGTCGCGTGCAGATAGTCGAAGGTGTTCTCTGAAGTCGCAAAGCGCAATCGAACGTGTTCTCCGATCCGGCAAAGCGAAGATGTAACAGCTTGCCGGTGGCGTCATCGATATAGACGAGCAGGGCGCATTTGGGGCCGCGGTTCTCGAACCACCAGTGATGCGAACCATCGATCTGCACCAGTTCGCCAAAG
>NZ_VSZV01000352.1:63698-63995 GCF_008919455.1 Rhizobium sp. PEPV16 | reverse complement strand
CAAAGCGAAGATGTAACAGCTTGCCGGTGGCGTCATCGATATAGACAAGCAGAGCGCATTTGGGGCCGCGGTTCTCAAACCACCAGTGATGCGAACCATCGATCTGCACGAATTCCCCGAAACAGTCGCGCCGGCCGCGGCTGGAAAACCCGCTTCTTGCGCTCGCGACGCGAGATCCAGATGCCGGCCTCGGTCATCCATTGCCGCAGCGTCTCCTTGGCGACCGAGATCCGGTGCAGCTCGATCAGCTTCTCGCGCGCCAGCGTCGGACCGAAATCCAGATAGCGCTCGCGGATC
>NZ_VSZV01000352.1:63434-63688 GCF_008919455.1 Rhizobium sp. PEPV16 | reverse complement strand
TGCCGGCCTCGGTCATCCATTGCCGCAGCGTCTCCTTGGCGACCGAAATATGATGCAGTTCGATCAGCTTCTCGCGAGCCAGCGTCGGACCGAAATCCAGATAGCGCTCCCGGATGAGATCCAGCGCCGCATTGCGAAACTCCTCGCTGTGGCGCCGGTTGCTCGGCTGTGATCGCTTCTTGGAAACAAGGCCGGCTGGACCATTCCGGTCATAAGCCTGCAGCAGCCGATGGACCTGACTTCGACTGAGGTCG
>NZ_VSZV01000352.1:62566-63424 GCF_008919455.1 Rhizobium sp. PEPV16 | reverse complement strand
GACCATTCCGGTCATAAGCCTGCAGCAGCCGATGGACCTGACTTCGGCTGAGCCCAAGCAGTTCGGCAGCCTGGACAACGCTCAGGCGTTCGTCACGGATCTTCTGGATGACTTCGAGGCGATGCAACTCTTTCTGCGACATGGTGATCATAAAGGACATGACGACTCCGACCGCTCATGGTCTCGACCAGGCTGAAGATCGTCATCCTTGCTCCCAACATTGGCTTTGACCAGTGCGTCGAGAGGCGAGACTGTCGCATCTCTAACTGGCCCAACTGTCGCATTACTAAATAGCCCCTACAATGGATGCTCGCATAACGTGGTTTATGGAACCGCCACACTTCCATTTCGCTGACATGCCCGCGAGCCAGCTAATTCTTCATTGCGCCGCCAGCGGCCAGTACCTCTTCCGGCTTGTCGACGTCGAGCAAAGCCGCGTCGCCAACATCGACATCGAGCACGGGCAGGCCTGATGTGGCGATGATATCGCGCGCCGACATCACCTTGAAGTCGGAGGACTGCCTGATTGAGAGAACGTGGCAGAGTGACGGGATTGCCCGGCTTGCCCTGTGAAACGGCGCGCACGACGGCCTCGCCGCCCGCGTTGCGAAAGGCGGAAATCAGGGCATCGAGATGTGCGGTGGAAATGCCGGGCATATCGGCCAGCATGACGAGAATGCCATCGGCGCTGTGGGTTGCTGAGAACCCCTTTTATGAGCGAGCTTGCCATGCCGCCGGCGTAATCGGGATTATCGATGAAAGTCAGAGCGAGCCCATCGAGCGCGGCCTCGATCTCGCTCCTGCGATGCCCCGTGACGACAATAACGGAGGTTGCATCCGCACCGAGCGCGGTCAATG
>NZ_VSZV01000352.1:0-62556 GCF_008919455.1 Rhizobium sp. PEPV16 | reverse complement strand
TGCCGGCAGCGAGAATGACGATCGCGACTGACGCCTTACGCATAAGCCACCAGTCTTGCCGCGGCGACGGCATTGGACGAAGCACTCGGATAACAATGCAACGCCACGGGCTTTCCCTCGATACACGCACGTCGGGTCGCCAGTCGGCGTGTGTTCTCTCGAACTAATGGCTGCTTTCGATAGCCTAGATGTTTAGTCCCGGCATTGATGCAAGAACGATTTTATCCACGTTGACCCAATAGGAGATCATACTTCTTCAGGATTTCGGCAATCTTCTTGTCCTGTTCGGTATCGGCAAGCAACGCCGGCTGGCGGCTGGCGCCGACAGAGGAATCCTGCAGGTAGAGCGCGCGCTTGACCATGGCCGGCGGGAAACCGTGGGCGTAGAGGTCTGTGCGGAAGGCGGTGTAGATTTCCTGCTGACGTTCGGCTTCTGCGATATTGCCCGAGTTGAAGCCACCGACGATGCCGGCCAAGACGTCCGGCATGGCGTTCCCGAGACCGGAAATGCAGCCGGCAGCACCATTCTGCAGCGACCACAGGACCAGGTGGTCGGGACCGGAATAGACTTCGAAACCTTCGACTTCCTTGGAGACCTGAAGATAGGCAGCCAAGGTTTCCTGCGCGCCGCCGGAATCCTTGATGCCGGCGATGTTGCCGTGGGTGGCCAGCTTGCGGGCAGTTTCCGGCTCGATGTGATTCTGGGTGCGGGCCGGGATGTCGTAAAGATAGACCGGTGTGTTGACAGCGTCTGCCACCGTCGAGAAGTGGCGGATCAAGCCGTCCTGCGCGCAGGCGATGAAGAAGGGTGTAATGACGGCGATGCCGGTGACGCCGATGCGGTCGAATTCTTTCGCTAGCTGCAGGGTTTCGAACGTGGCGGGCATACCGGCATTGACGATGACATCGACCTTACCGCCGACTTCATCGACCACTTCCTCCAGCAGCTTGACCTTTTCGCCGTGGGTGAGTGCGGAAAAGTCACCATTGGTCCCGGCGCACATGATGTTGTTGCCGGCCGCGACCTGCCGGCGCACCTGGGCGCGGGTGGCTTCGTAATTGATGGTCTCGTCGTCGTTGAAGCATGTCACTATTGCGACGAAGGCTTTCTTGGTCATCATTCCACTCCGGTATCAATATCAGGCAACGCTTGCGAGGCGGGCGTTGCGGTTTGCGGCCTGCACGTCCGGGTCGGGATCGAGGCTGGCAGCGAGAAGCGCCTGCGTATAGGGCTTTTGCGGGTTGTTGAAGACTTGCGAGACGGTGCCAAGCTCGACGACCTCGCCCTTCTGCATGACCATTACGTAATCGGCGAAATCGCGCACCAGCGGCAAGTCGTGAGCAATGAAGATGAAGGCGATGCCCATCTCCTTGCGCAGCTTGTCGAGAAGCGTGATCACCTGCGCCTGTACCGACACGTCGAGCGCTGACACGGCCTCGTCGCAGACGATCAACTGCGGTTCGAGCGCTAGTGCGCGAGCGATGGCGATACGCTGGCGCTGGCCGCCGGAGAACTGGTGCGGGTAACGCCCCATGTGCTCCAGAGAGAGGCCGACCTGACCGAGCAGTTCGCCAACGCGTTCGCGCCATTTGGCCTTGGGCATGATTTCCGGGTGGATGACCCAGGCCTCGGAAATCAGCTGATAGACCGTCATGCGCGGGTTGAGCGACTGGGTGGGGTCCTGAAACACCATCTGCAGGTCGCGGCGCAGCTTGAATAAGTCACCCGGCGACATGGTGAAGAGGTCTTTTCCCTTCCAATGCGCGGTGCCGCCATCCGGCTCCTCCAGGCGCAAAAGGATGCGGGCAAGCGTCGATTTTCCCGAGCCACTTTCGCCGACGACGGCGACGGTTTCACCCTGCTTGAGGTCGAAGGAAACGCCCTTAAGCGCCTCGAAGTCGCCGTAAGACTTGCGGGCGTCCTTGACGCTGAGGATCGGTTCGCCTTGTGCTTCCGGCTCGTGCATTTCGCCCTTCCCGGGGGCGGCGGCGATCAGCTTTTTCGTATAGGCGTGCTGCGGGTTGCGGTAGACGTCGCGCACCGTGCCGCTTTCGACCAACTGGCCCTTTTCCATGACGACGACGCGATCTGCGACTTCCGAGACAACGCCGAGATCGTGGGTGATGATGAGAACGCCCATTCCTGTTTCGCGCTGCAATTCCTTCAGAAGTGCTAGCACTTCCGCCTGCACGGTTACATCGAGTGCGGTGGTCGGCTCGTCTGCAATCAGCAGGTCGGGTTTCAGCGCCAGCGCCATAGCGATCATGACGCGTTGACGCTGACCGCCGGAAAACTCGTGCGGGTATTTGTCGAGCGCCCGTTCGGGGTCCGGCAGCGCAACGCGCTTGAAAAGGCGCAACGCTTCGGCCTGTGCCTGCGTCGTGCTGATGCCGTGGGTCTTCAGCGCCTCGCGCATCTGCCAGCCGACGGTATAGACCGGGTTGAGGTGGCTGAGGGGGTCCTGAAAGATCATGGCGATGCGGCGGCCGTTCACCTTGCGGCGGGCTTCGGCGGACATTTTCAACAGATCTTTGCCGTCGAGAAGAATCTCGCCGGATGTGATCTTGCCCGGCGGCATGTCGATCAGGTTCATGATCGCAGATGACGATACCGATTTGCCCGAACCGCTCTCGCCGAGGATGGCAAGCGTTTCGCCACGGTCGAGATAGTAGGAGATGTTGCGCACGGCGTGAACGGTGCCGGTGACGGTGTGGAAGTCGACGGAGAGGTTACGGACTTCGAGAAGATGATCAGCCATTTTTCGGTCCTTTCATTTCCAGGCGCCAGCGCTGGACGGGGTCGAGCGCAATACGCAGCCAGTTGGACAGAAGGTTGAGCGAGAGCGTAGTAAGAATGATCGCCAGACCAGGCCAGAAGGACAGCCACCAGGCATTGGTGAGGTACTGGCGGCCCTGGGAAATCATCAGGCCCCAGGTGATTTCCGGCGGCTGGATGCCGATGCCGAGGAAGGAAAGCGCGCTTTCCGCCAGCATGACATAGGCGAAATCAAGCGTGGCAAGCGTCGTCAGCGTCGGGAAGACGACGGGCAGGATGTGGCGGAAGAGAATGCGCTTGGACGATGCGCCCATGACTCGTGCGGCCTGCACGAACATGCGGCTCTTGATTTCCAGAACCTCGGCTCGGGTGGTGCGCAGATAGACCGGAATACGGGTGATCGAAAGGACCAGCATCAGGTTGAGGATGGACGAGCCGAGAATATAGAGCACGATCACGGCGACCAGTAGCGACGGGAAGGACATGATGACGTCGGCAAGACGCATGATGATCTGACTGGTTCGCTCCGACGCGAAGCCGGCGACCAGGCCGAGCAGCGTGCCGACAACAGCCGAGATCAGCACGGCGCCGGCAGCGACCATGATGGTGTTCTGAGTGGCGACGATGATGCGTGGCCAGAGCGGGCGGCCCAGCGCATCGGCGCCGAGCCACATGAACCATTCGCGGCTGAAATCGAACGGCGCGAGGTTACGGCCGCGCAGGTTCTGCTTGGTGGCGAGGTCATCGAGAATGGTCGGGCCGATGATCGCCATGACAATGACGAAGACGAGGAAGATGGCGGCGCAGAGCGCAAACTTGTCCGCCCACAGCATGCGCGCCATGCGTACGAAGGCGCTTGGCTCGGCGGCGACGGTGTTGTCGGTCGTGTGGGATGGGATGGCCATGTCGATCCTCAGTAGCGGATGCGCGGATCGAGCAGAGCGTAGGCAAGGTCGATCACGAAGTTCATGAGGAAAATGGCGAAAGCTGTGACGAGGATCGCCGCAAGCACGACGTTGAAGTCACGCTGCAGGATGCTGTCGATCATCAATTTGCCGACGCCGGGGAAACCAAAGATGGTCTCGATGATGACTGCGCCGTTCAAGAGGCTGGCGGCCTGATCGCCGATGACGGTGATGACCGGCAGCATGGCGTTGCGCAGTGCGTGGACAAAGATGATCGGCCCGGATTTGACGCCCTTGGCGCGGGCCGTCTTCACGTAAGCGGAAGAGAGCGCCGAAATCATTGAACCGCGCACCACCTGAACGATGATGCCGAAGGGGCGTACGAACAGCACGCAGATCGGCAGGATCCAATGCGACAGCGTACCTGTGCCAGATGTCGGCAGCCAGGACAGCTGGATGGCAAAGACCACGATCGCGACGATGGCGAGCCAGAAATCAGGGACGGAAGCGCCGATCAGCGACACCACCGAGGAAAACCGGTCGAAGAAACCGCCGGTGCGGAAGGCGGCAAGCGAGCCGACGACGATAGCCGCGATGGTGACCAGCGTCATGGTGATGATGGCGAGCCACAGCGTCCAGATGAAGGCTTCGAGAACGACATCAAGTGCCGGCCGGGCTTTGCGCAGGCTTTCGCCGAGGTCGCCGGTCACCACATTGCCGACATACTGGCCGAACTGCACGAGAAGCGGCTGGTCGAGTCCGTGCAGTGCACGAAACTCGGCCTTCATTTCGGCGGATGCTTCGACGGGGAGGAACAGGGAAGCCGGGTCGCCTGTCAGGCGCGACAGGAAGAAGACCATGACCAGCAGGCCGACGAGCGAGATGAGGCTGGCGAAGGCGCGCTTGCGAATGAAAGTGAGCATGGTGACCTCGATCTTGCTGGAATGGACGGCGGCAGGACCGCCGCCCATTTCGCTTCGATTGGGGCGATTAGGGTCGCCCTTCAGATTATGGTCGGGGGTTAGTTCTTGATGCCAATCTCGGAGAGCTGCAGCATCGAGTTCGTGGCGATGCTGGGCTTGAAGTCCAGACGTTCGGACACGCGGGAATAACCGACCATGTGGAAGAGCAGGACATCGGCGACGAGATCGTCGTGGACATAGGCGATCAATTCCGACCACAGCTTTGCACGTTCATCACCAGTGGCGGCCGAAGCGCGGGCGATGAGATCATCGACCTTCGGATCGGAGTAACCCGACTGGGTGCCATTCGAGTGGTACTTGAAGAACATGGTGAAGGACGGGTCACCCTTGGAATTGTCGTGCATGGCGGCAACGATCTGCGGACCACGACCTTCCTTGAACGGCTTCGAGTAATAGACCTCATGCTCGGCCACCTCGACGAAGCGCAGGTCTATCTTGAAGCCGACGTCCTGTAACTGTGTCTGGATGGCTTCCATGATTTCCGTCACGTTCGGGAAGTTTGCCGTGCGGGCGACAACAGTGATCGGGGTATCGACCGCAACGCCGTCAGCCTTTGCTTCTTCAAGCAGTTTCTTGGCCTGATCCGGTTCGTACGGGAAGACCTTTACGTCCGGGTTCCAGCCGAGCGTCGTCGGCGGCACCAGAGCCGTTGCCAGGACCGCGTCCTGTGGCACGAGCGTGCCGATGAAGGCCTGACGGTCGATGGCGAGGTTCAGCGCCTTGCGGACACGGATATCATTGAGCGGCGCGATGTTGCCATCGATGCGCAGATACACCGTTTCGCTGTCGAGATAGGAGAAGTCGGTCTTGACGTTGGTGGCTTCGACCTGCGAGATCGACGGAGCGAGATCGGCTTCACCGGCCTGAACCATGGCGGCGCGGACGGCTGGATCGGCACGGAAGAGATAGGTGGCCTTGGTGACGGCGGGCTTCTTGCCCCAGTAGTCGTCGCGCGCATCGAGAACAATCTGCTGGCCTGGCGTCCAGTTGGACAGCTTGTAGGGGCCGGTGCCGACCGGCTCGCGGACGAACTCCAGTGGCGTGCCTTCCGGAACGATGGTGACGAGCGACAGCAACAGAGGCAGGATCGGCTGAACCGGCTCGACCTTGAAATCGACGGTGTTGTCGTCGACGACCTTCACGTCGAACTTCATGCCGCCGAAATAACGGCGGGATTCGCAGACGTTCTTGTCGCTGAAAATGCGATCGAAGCTGTATTTGACATCTTTGGCGCCAAAGGCCTTGCCGTCGGAGAATTTTACGCCCTGACGCAGATGGAAACGCCAGGCGCCATCGCCGGTCTGTTCCCATTTTTCAGCGAGGCGGGGCATGACGCCCTGTTTACCGCGCACATCGAGCTCGGTCAGCGTTTCACTGACATTCTCCATGATGACGCGGCCGATATTGGAGCGCGTCGCCATGCAGGGCTCGAGCAAGTCGGCTTCTTCCGGCAAAACGATCTTGATGTCGCTCGAGGCGGCCTGTGCCGGAGCGACGCCGGTACCGAGTGCAAGGACAGAGCCCAGAATGGCTCCGAATAGGCGCGAGGTTTTCATGTCATTCTCCTCCCTTTGGGTGCAGATCGCACCGCTGCTGTTCATCTGGTCAATGGCCTTTCGGCAGTGCGGCCGAAAGGCATTCCTCCTTGAGACCCCTGTGCGTCGGTCGGGATGCCTCCGTCCTTTTCGTCGCTATGAGCGGGCTGGCGCAGACCATCGGATTTCTGGGCAAGTTTGTCAAATTAAATATTCGGAACTATCATTTTGTACAAAATTTACCTTCATAAAACCACCTAATTTCAAATACATGCATCGATAATTTGGACCGTCAATGGCAAATGTGTGAGTTTTTCAAACTTGACAACTTTTTTATTTTGGTGATTTTCATGGGGGTTAAGAGGAGACCCCGATGACGCCTGAACAGATCGCGACCGTCATGACCGGCACGGTGAAAGCCGCCGGAAACGGACGACACGAGGCCATGCTGGCCTCACCGATGATCCAGAACCACGCATCCTTCTTGCACCTTGCCGTGGATGGCTCGCTGATCTGCGCTTGGTTCGGCGGCACATTGGAAGGAAAGTCGGATATCTCGATCTTTGCTTCGGTTCTGGCGGCGGGGTCAGATAGATGGGGTGAGCAGCAGCGGCTGAGTTTCGATCCTGACCATTCTGAGCAAAACCCGGTTCTGTTTGCGGCGCCCGGTGGCGGCCTGTTTCTGTTCCACACCTCGCAGCCTTCCGGCAATCAGGACGAATGCCGTATCCGCATGGCCGAGGTAAAGCGCGATGCCTCCGACCAGACAAAGCTGACAACGGGCGACGGGCGTTACCTCGACCTTCCGCGGGGCTGTTTCGTTCGCGCACCGCTGACGATTCGCGACGATGGCGCTTGGCTTCTGCCGATCTTTCGCTGCATCCAGCGGCCGGGCCAGAAGTGGAACGGCAGCCATGACCGCGCCGCCGTCGGCATTTCCGAAGATGGCGGCAAGACCTGGCGTCTGGAAGATCTTGAGCATTCGATCGGCTGCGTACATATGAGTCCGGTGTCCATTGGCGACGGAAAATTTGCCGCCGTGTTCCGTCGCAGGCAGGCCGATTTCGTCTATCGCACCGAGAGCGCCGATGGCGGGCGTACGTGGTCTGTGCCGCAGGCGACCGACGTGCCCAACAACAATTCATCGATCGCCGCGATCCGCCTGAAAGATGGCCGTATCGCAATGATCTGCAACCCGATCAATGCGGACATGTCCGCAGATCGCCGCGCCTCGCTTTACGACGAGCTGGGCAAGCACGACGATCGGCCGGATGCCAACCCGGATGGCGGCTGCGTGCCGATCTGGGGCGTGCCGCGCGCACCGGTCAGCGTCTGCATTTCCGATGACGGGGCAAAGAGTTTTTCGCAACGAATCATCATCGAGGAAGGTCTGGGCACCTGCCTGTCGAACAATTCGATCGACGGTCACAACAAGGAAATGTCCTATCCGTGGCTGCTCGAGGGAACCGACGGCAGTCTTCACATCGCCTATACTTATTACAGGCGCGCCATCAAATACGTTCGTCTGGCGCCAGGCTGGGCCAGTGCAGTAGCCGGAGAATAATCATGAGCAATATCATCGGCATCACCATGGGTGACCCTTGCGGCGTCGGACCAGAAATCACGGTGCGGGCGCTGGCCGAAATGGGCGATACGGACCGTGCCGCCACCCGCATCTACGGCAACCTGCCGACGCTGGAAGCGGCCCGCAAGGCGCTGAACGTCGTTATCGATCTTGCACCCTACGTCGTTGATCTGCCGATCGAAGGTGCACCGCTGCCATGGGGCCAGATGTCGCCGGTCGCCGGTGATGCGGCTTTCCGTTTCATCGAAAAGGCGGTCCGCGATGCTGAAGCTGGGGTGATCGGCTGCATCGTCACCGCGCCGATCAACAAGGAAGCGCTAAATCTTGCCGGCCATCATTACGACGGCCATACCGGCATGCTGCGCAGCCTGACGAAATCGGCGGCCGCCTATATGCTGCTGGCGTCCGAAAAGCTGAAGGTCATCCACGTTTCCACCCACGTCTCCCTGCAGGAGGCGATCCGCCGCGCGACCAAGGAGCGGGTGCTGGCGACCATCAGAGCCGGCAATGACCACCTAAAGCGCACCGGTTACGAGCGCCCGCGCATCGCGGTTGCCGGCATCAACCCGCATTGCGGCGAGAACGGCTTGTTCGGCACCGAGGATGACGACCAGATCGCGCCGGCCGTGGCCGCCGCCCGAGCCGAAGGCATCGATGCTTATGGTCCGATCTCGGCCGACACGGTGTTCCACCGCGCCTATTCCGGCGGCTTCGATCTCGTTGTGGCGCAATATCACGACCAGGGCCATATCCCGATCAAGCTCGTCGCCTTCGATACGGCCGTTAACGTCTCCGTCGACCTGACGATCGACCGCACCTCAGTCGATCACGGCACCGCCTTCGACATCGCCGGCAAGGGCATTGCCAACCACGGTAACATGCTGTCGGCCATCGCCTACGCCCGTAAGCTGGTTGCAGACGGTAAAGGAGAGCAGGTATGAGCAGCGTTCCCGTCATCATCCTGCATCAACCGAAACGGCTTATCGTCGGCGCCGGAACGATCGGCGAGGTCTGCACCTGGGCCGGAGAGGTTTCCTCGACGCTGGTGATTGCCACGCCGATCACCGCGGGCTTCGTCGACCGGCTGAAACTGCCGGGCAAGGTCGCCGTGTTCGATGCCATTCCCGGCGAGCCGGAGATTGCAACGCTCGACGCTGCGCTGGCAGCGGCGCGCGCGGCAAAGCCGGATCTGGTGGTCGGTCTCGGTGGCGGTTCCGTCATGGACGTCGCCAAGCTGCTCGCTGCCCTTTGGGACAGCGAGCAGACGTTGGCCGATGTCGCCGGCTCCAACAAGGTAGCAGGACGCAGCACGCGTCTGGCGCAGATCGCCACCACGGCCGGCACTGGCTCGGAAGCGGGCATCCGCTCGCTAATCACCGACCCGATCAAGGGCGCCAAGATTGCGGTCGAAAGCCCACATCTGATCGCCGATCTTGCCGTGCTCGACGCGGAACTCACCTATTCGGTGCCGCCGGCCGTGACCGCTGCAACCGGCGTGGATGCCATGGCCCATTGCGTCGAGGCATTTACCAGCAAGCGCGCGCATCCGATGATCGACGGCTTTGCCCGCATGGGCTTTCACCTCGTCGGCAAATATCTTGCCCGCGCTGTGAAGGATGGATCCGACCACGAAGCCCGCGAGGGGCTGATGCTGGCGTCCTATTACGGGGGCATCTGCCTCGGGCCGGTGAATACGGCGGCGGGCCATGCCATCGCCTACCCGCTCGGCACGCTATTGCACCTGCCACACGGGCTCGCCAATGCCATCGTGTTTCCGCACGTGCTCGCCTTCAACGAGCCAGTGGCGCAGGAAAAGACCGCAGAGGTGGCGCAGGCGCTGGGCCTCGGTCACGGTCTTTCGCAGGCGAATCTGCGCGCAGAGGCCCTTGGTTTCTGTGCCGATCTCGGCATCGAGATGTCACTGGCGAAACACGGCGCGACCGAAGCCGACCTGCCGCGCTTTGCCGCGGATGCGCATGCCATCCGCCGCCTGATGGACAACAACCCGGCTGATATGAGCGTCGATGACGTTCTGGGAATATATCGGGCCAGCTTCTGAGACGCCAGCCTTGAGGACGAAGGCGGTGCAGTGATGCGCCGCCTTTTTTGTTTTTGGGGAGTGGATCGTAGTGGAGGGCTAATCTGGGCGAATAGTCGAGGCCTAATCGAGGCAAGCGGTGACCACCCCTTGTGATGGGGCCGAAGGGCGACGACAGGCCAGAAGGGACTGCCAACAGCCTGGACAGCCGCCCTACTGATGTGACGACTGGAACAGCCTTTCGCGCGAGCCCTTCAGATGCTCCAGCATCAAGCGTCGCGCTTCGTCCTCGTCGCGGTTGGCGATGGCTGTCGCAATCGCTTCATGTTCGGCGAACACGCGGGACAGGCCGGATGCTTCTCGTTTGATCGAGGCGCCGTGGAACTTCATGCCGACAGCAATGTGGTCCTTCAGCGCTTCCATGGCAGTGGAGAAATAGTTGTTCTGCGCGGCGCGGGCGATGGCGAGATGGAACTGGAAGTCAGCGTCCTCACGATGCGATTGGCGGTTCGTGGCATCGCGCAGCAGTTCCAGCGCCTGACGGATCGCTTTCAGACTGTCGGCATCGTGGCGGATTGCGGCGGCCGCGGCGGCTGTCGGTTCCATCGTCAGGCGGAACTCGTAACAGTTGAGAAGGTCGGCGACATTTTCCAGCTGGCCGAAACCGAGCGGATTTCGCAGGCCGACCGAGCGGACGAAGCTGCCGGCACCGCGACGCGAATAGATCAGGCTCTGGTCCCGCAGGCGTTTCAGCGCTTCGCGGATGACCGGGCGAGAAACCTCGAATTCTGCAGCAAGATCATGTTCGGTCGGCAGGCGCTCGTCGGGCTTGTAGGCACCAGACTTGATGGCGCGCAGCATGCGTTCGAACACGATATCGGCAAGCCCCCTTCGGACGGTTCCAGTTTCCAGTCCCATATCTCAACCCGCCTTCCGCAGCACCATTTCTGCAATGTTCTTCAACGTGTCCGGCTGACCAAATCCGCCGGATTTGGCAATGATGCAACGCCCATTTGCGGACGCTAGACCGAGACCCGGCAGGCATTCGCCATGCAGCCGCATTCGCGACAGCCCAAGTCGGCGCAGCACTGCTTCCGCCGTTGCTCCTCCAGACAAAAGAAGTGTACCGTCATTGCGGACAAGGTATTCTAGCACACCATCGGCCAACGCATCCGCCACGGCTTTCGGACTGACGCCTTCTGAGCCTGGCGTCGCCTGAACGAGCGTTAATTCGGCATCGGTCGCCGGGGATCCGTTGAAGATACCGTTCGGGGCTGGCAAATATTGTAAGGCCAAGTTCATGCGCAAGTGCTCGACCTGCGCAAGCGTGATCGGGTCCCGCGAGCCGATCACAAAGGTGATCCGGCCGGTCGGGATGGTTGCCGCTTGCGCCTTGGCCATCGCCGTCATTCGGCACGCGAGTGCTTCGGCAAGGCCACGCGCGCCAACCAATAGGTCTGTGCCGTCGGTTTCAGCAATCTGGAGAACGGCCTCCATGTCAGCGGACGAACGGGTATCCGGCGCGCTGGCACGGCCGGCATGCGCCCCAAGCCTGTCGGCAATGTCGATCGGCGTGGCGACACCGAAACCTGTCACTCTGCCGGCTTCGACGAAACGATCAAATTGAGGAATGGCCGGTGCAACAACGGCCCGAGAATAAGGTATTGCGTCAAGTTCGGCGGCGATATTGCCCTTGAGCCGCGAGTCGACTTTCTTGAACAACCGCGTTCCCGCCGGCAACAGAGCGACGACGGCAGCGGTAGCCGCCCGCGCTTCGTCCGGACTAATCTCGCGAGTATCAACGTTAATTGAAAGGACGTCGGGCGCGCTCTTCACGATGTCAGCGATAGCTTCTTGATGAAGAGCAACTTCCGTGTAGAGACCCCGGCCGGCAAACGGCGCTGCCGAGTCTAACGCACCGGTCAGATCGTCTGCGAGGATCGCTAGCATTCACTTTGTCTCACACCATGTTGTAATCTTTATACATACGGCTTGCGCTTAAATGTCAACGCTTTCGGCATCGAGAATTACATATCATCGGCTTTCGCACCTGCAGATATCCGTGCTCACCCTCGTACACTGGGTGGTTTAGTCCCTGGGTCTTATGGCGTATTCTTGTCGCGATCGCAGAGGGAGTCTCTATGGGCCAATTTCTTCATGGGCAGCGCCAAGACCACGTACGTCGTTCGAGCAGGGCTACCGTTATCGGAAGCTCCCAACCGAGGCGCTTGCACGGCGATACGGCACCAACGAGAAAACCGTGAGGAAAAGGCGATCTCGACTAAGCGAGCTCGTCGGCGCTTCGAAATGGGCAAAGCCGCGTCGCTGGCTCAAGCTGTGTGGCTGCTACTGGAGGGAGGGGTTCGGGCCGTGACGCATCCGGACCGAGAGCGTGGGTGCATGATCTCCAGCGGCACGACAGCCTGCCATCCAGACCACGCGACGCTTGCCCGTGATGCAGCTGCCCGACGTGATGCCATGCGCGAACGCATCGCTGATGCACTTTCATCTTTCGCAGCTAAGGCCGACGCGCACCGTCTCGCACGTTCCTTATCGGCTGTCATGCAAGGCATGTCGGTCCAGGCGCGCGACGGTGCGACGCCGATGGAGTTGCAGAGATCGTTGAAGAGGTGGTTTCGGGTTTCGAAGCGCGGCGTCCACGGGACGCACGAAGACTTTCATCGCGCCCGAAGAGTGACTGAGTACCGGGCTGCGGCCGATATCGCCCCGGCGCCATTCATTCTCTATCTCGACGACCTCTGGCCGGGTTCGGCGGCAATGCAGGCTCCGTGCAAACATCGGAGGCCTGCATTGGTCGTGCCAAGTCCGGCGCCCTCAGTCGCCGGCCTCTGTCAGAGGCGGGCTTCGAGGATCAGGTTGAACGGCGTCTGCATCGCCTTGCGGAAGCGGGTGAAGCCCGCCTTGCGGAAGATGTCCTTGAGCCTTGCCTCGCCGGCCTGGGCACCCAGCACGGTGTGACCTCCATCAGAAATCGCATGGGCACAGCAAATCGTCGTCGAAGCGGCATAGTAGAGCCGACCGACAGGCGAGATATTGTCCTCTACCCTGTCGTTGGCGAAGGGCTCGACCAGCATTACGCTGCCGTCCTTGGCAAGGGCGTTGGCTGCATGCGTGGCGGCTGCCACCGGATTACCCATGTCGTGCAGGCAGTCGAAGAAGCAGATGAGGTCATAGCCCTTCCCCGGATAGTTCTCCGCCCGCGCGGTCGAAAAGGTCGCGCGATCAAAAACGCCCGCCTCGCTCGCCACTTTGCGTGCTTCGTCGACCGACTTCTCGTGCGTGTCGAAGCCGTGGAATTTCGACTTTGGGAATGCCTCCGCCATCAGCACCGTCGAATGGCCGTGGCCGCAACCGACATCGGCCACCAGTGCGCCTGCCTTCAGCTTCTCCACCACGCCATCGAGCGCCGGTAGCCATTCCGGCACGAGGCTGGCGCGGTAGGCATTGCGGTAGAAGGAAGCGACGCCGCAAAAGAGTCGGCCATCATGGTCACCCCAAGGGATGCCGGCGCCGGTGCGGAAGGCCTCGACCGCCTTTTCCTCGTCGGCCCACATGGAAGCGGGCGTTGCCCAGGCATTCGGGATGAAGACGGGGCTGTCCTCGTTCGCCAGCACGAAAGCCTGTTCCGGCGTCAGCTCATAGGTGCCGCTGACGGCATGATAAGTGACATAGGCACCGGCCACCTGCGAATTCAGCCATTCGCGCACATATCGTTCGCTGCAGCCGGCGCGACTGGCGATTTCACGAGATGTGAGCGGCCCGCGGTCGGCCATTGCCTTATAGAGACCGAGGCGGTGGCCGAGGCTGACCATGACCCCGCCATAGCCGGCGGAAAGATCGCTAACGACGCGACCGACCAGCGTCTCGAGCTTTGCACTGTCGATGGTCTTGGTCTGCATGGTATCCATGATGTTTCTCCCTGGTTGGAAACCTCCGTTCGAGGTGGGGGGAGGATCGCAGGCGACGAGGGTGAGCGGCAGAGCGGTGCAGGCCATGATCGGGCCATTTACGCCACGCAAAGCCGGAAGCTGTCGCGTTCGACGTGCCCCCGCTGCGCTCCGGGGTTATTATTGCTGCAAAGGGGAACCGATGATGACGAGAACGCAGCAGGAGGCTGAGCGGGCGCCGGCGCCGCAGCTGCTCCATGTCAGCCTGGTGGCGCTGCCGGAGGCGGCACTATCGACGTTGAGCGGTATCTTTGATGTAATGAACGCCTTTTCCATCGTACCTCCGGACGGCGGCATTACGAAGACACCACCTTTCCAGGTCGAGATCGTCGGCGAACGGGCCGGCCCGCTGACGCTGGCCAGCCGCGTGCCGATTGTGGTGCAGCGGCCGGTCGCCGAAATCGACCGGACCGACATCGTCATCGTGCCGTCAGTCGTGCTCGGGCCGGAAGGCTGGGTGAAGCGCCGCTATCCTGCGCTGGTGGAATGGTGCCGGAGGATGCACGCGAAAGGGGCGCTGATCTGCTCAGCCTGTTCGGGAATCTTCCTGCTTGCCGAGACCGGGCTGTTCGATGGCGCCGATGCCACCGTCCATTTCGGCTATGCCCAGACGTTCCGCGACGCCTACCCGCAGGTCCCGATCCATCCGGAACAGGTGCTGGTGGTCGCTGGCCAACGGGACGAGTTGATTACGTCCGGCGCCTCGATGACATGGCACGATCTCGTGCTCTACCTTATCGCCCGCCATGCAGGGGCGACGGCGGCGCAGACCGTGGCCCGCTATTTTGCGCTGCAATGGCACCAGGACGGGCTGGCTCCCTACATGGTCTTCGAGGGGCGGCGCGACCACCGCGACCAGGCGATCCAAACTGCACAGGACTGGCTTGCCGCCCATTATTCCGTCGCCAATCCGTTGGAGGAGATGGTCAAGCGGGCGGGGCTGACGGAACGGACCTTCAAGCGACGGTTCACCCAGGCGACCGGCATGAGCCCGATCGCCTATGTTCAACGGCTGCGGATCGAGGAGGCGAAGCGGCGGCTAGAGCGAACTGAGGCTTCCGTCGACGAGATAAGTTGGCAGGTAGGGTACGAGGAGTCCGCCTTCTTTCGACGTTTGTTTAGGAGGATAACCGGCTTGGCTCCGGGGAACTATCGCCGCCGGTTTCAGGTGCCGGCCTATGCTAGGCGGCCTTCTAGTGGCAAATAGAATTCTGGCCAATCATCTCCGGTGTTGAGCATGACATATGGTCGGAGGATGTGCAGCAATCAGCGTTCAGCGGCTGCGCGACAAGAGAATTGTGCAGCCTAACATTCCGTGAGCAAGACCGGCTGCCACCCGCCTGACGGATGACTTTGCCCCACATGGCGACGAACCGACCACAGCGCCTCGACGCAATGATCCTTCTTGAAGCCGTGTTGCCGTGCATCGGGCAGGATCCGCGCGGGAAGCATAGAACCTAATGGTCTGGAAGTTGCTGTCGGCCTTCTGTTTAGGAGGCGACATTTGATGAACCAATCAAACACGGCGCGATCAAAAGCAGCAAATCCTAAAGCTCGCTCTCGGCTGTTCCCCTCTGGAGGTTTTGACCTTCACATCTCAAGGGCCGCGGCTCTCCGCTGGCCCTTTTTCTGGCGGCGTTGCAGCGATCGAGGCGTCTTAGCCGCACCTGGCTCCAACAACCCGACCGGACGCAGGATCGGTCTCGATCGTCACCCGGTCCTCTCTGAAGTCATGGGTCACCATCTGACCCGGCTCGATCTGGCGAACGGTCTTCGAGTTCGTGATCCGCATCGCCTCGACGTCTGTCGGCTTTGGCTTGCCAATGAGGCTTTGGGCGGCGTCAGCATTGCACGGCCCTTTGCGCGGCGTTGTCGAAGCAGTATCGGCACTGCATGAGGCCAGAACTGAAACCACTCCTACGACAAGAAGTGGGACGGGCTTGAGCATGGAGTATCTCCTTCAGGATCGCTGTAATCGTTGGTCGAGCTCAGCCAACAGAACGTTCAGGGGCGTCTAAGCCGGATCTGCCGCTGGCCTTTGTCAGAGTTTCGTGATTGATATTTGCGACTATGACTACGCCGCAAGTGACATGCCCTCGGCCTTTGCCTATCCGGAGCTGCAGATGGTAACGTTCACTAGGCAACTCCGCCACGCCCAAGGTTCTCTGCGACGACACGGGCAACGCATTGGTGATCGAAACGGTCAGCAATGCCTGGACGGAGCGCCTGGCACGTGCCGCCACCGTCAAGATGGGCGGCTCGGCGCTGCTCGCCTTCTACCCGATGAGCAGCAGGCAGGCCAAGGCCTGCGTCGTTCGCGGCACGCTCTCGCTCTGCGCCAATCTGGGCTTGGAGTTGCGTGAAAGCCGTCTTTCGAACGGCGATCCGGTCGGCGCGATTGCTAACAAGCTCGGTGCCTCCGTCCTCTTCCACTGTCGCCCGACGGACATTGACCGCCGTACGGTCGGCGGCTTTGCCCGATCTATAGTTGCACATAAACAATCCGAACCGGGCAAATCATGAAATTCTGCCAACTGGTGATGGTCGGCAAGTGCGCTGTGGATCACCAGATGCACGCTATATCACGAGGGTGTTAGAACAGCTGCAGCCTGGTCGGCGGCCCGCAACCCGCTTTCCCATGCGCCATGCGCAGTCGAAAAGTCGGATTGATGCGTCGCCTCGCCGGCGAAAAACAGCCGGTCGCCGACCGGGCGCGCCAGGACTGCGCGTGCGCCGGCATGGCCGGGCAGCGCATGGCTGTAGGAGCCGCCTATCCAATCGGTACGACACCAGGAAGAGGCTGCCAGGGGCCGCAGGTGGCGGCGGATGTTGCTGCCGAGCAGTGATGAAAGCTGGTCGAGTGCGAAGGCAAATGCCTCCACCAAACCCGCGCGCTCGATGACGACAGCGCCGTTTCCGCCGAAGAAGCCTTCGATGATCGGCCGGCCGAATGGCCGGATATAATAGCTGCCGGTCTCGGCATTTTGCGGGTCGCCGAGCAGATGGGTTTCCGGCTCGAGACCATGATTACCATGGAGTTCCAAAAACAGCTTGTCGGCGAGGCCAAGCGGCAGCTGACTTGCGGCGTGGAGGTGATCGTCGGCCTTCGGGCCGCAGTCAATGGCTCCGCGGGCCAGAACGGTGGTCGATGATGTGATGATCGCGGCAGCTGCTTTGACCGGACCGCGGTCGGTCTCCAGCTGAACGCCGCTCCCTATCAATGCCACGCGTCGAACGGGAGACGCGAGGCGCAAGGCGACGGTCGGAACGACCGCGCTGATCAGGCTTCCATAGCCTTCGTGCACCCGCCAATTGGCGTCGGTCGCCGCATTGTCATAGGCAAGAAAATCAGCGACCGACAGCCGATCCAGCGATGCGCCGTTCAGATATCCGCTGAGCGACTGGCAGTAGGCGTTCCATTTGCCGTCAGGCTCCAGCGCGTCCGACGCCCTGTCGCTCGCGGGGGGGCTGGCCCGCATCCGCTCCTCAAGCGCGGTCCAAGCCGCCGCCGCCGCCGCGCGCTCATCCTGCGTGAAACCGAGATCGCGCCACTGGCTCTGCCACGCCGTAGTTCCGCGCTCGATGTTGAACCCGGCGGTACGGCCGATGGCGACGAGAGGATTGCGCTCGGCAGAATGCAGCCAGCCACACCCCATATCCAGCGGCATTCCGGTCAATTCGATTGTCCAGGCTCGTCCGCCAACGCGGTTGCTGGCCTCCAGGATGATGACCGAGCGGCCGGCATCGGCCAGGCTTTTTGCTGCTGCAATGCCGGCCGCGCCGGCGCCGACAATCGCAACCTCGTAGTCCATGATCGCCCTCCGCCGCTGCATCAGCAGCTTGATACGACACAAGCTTTACATCGGGGCTGCACCCGCTTCAATGCGCTCGAAAGCCTGCTAGTATGCTGAAATGACGTTCTTCGAAACACTCGTTGCATTGCTGGCGGTTGCCATCCTGCTGCTGCAGGTCACACGTCGCATGCGCCTTCCCTACCCCGGCATTCTGGCTGCCGCCGGCGTCGCCGTGGCGATGTTGCCCGGCGCGCCCACGATCCCCATCGATCCGCCGACGGCGCTCGCTCTGTTCATCGCGCCGGTCCTTGTCGATTCGGCCTATGATTTCCCGGTGGGCGCGGCGCGGCGCATGCTGCTGCCTTTGTTCTTCTATGCTGTTGTTGCCGTTCTCGTCACGACAGGCGTGGTGGTGTCGATTAGCATGCTGACGGTCGGGCTTTCGATTGCGGTTGCGGTCACACTCGGCGCAATCGTTGCGCCGCCCGATGCCGCAGCCGCCACCGCAGTCCTTTCCAATTTGCCCGTCGCCCGCCGTGTGGATGCCCTGCTCAAGGGAGAAAGCCTGTTCAACGATGCGACCGCGCTGCTGCTTTTCGGGGCTGCGCTCACTGTCCAGGCGCGGGGTGGGCTGGATGCCGGGACGGCGCTTCAGGTGGGGTTCGCCGCACCTGGAGGGATCCTGTTCGGCATCGTCTTCGGCTATTTCGTCTCGCGGCTTCGGCCGATAACCGAAAATACGGTTGGTGGGACCCTGCTTCAGTTCGTCTACGCTTTTTCGACCTGGCTGATCGCCGAACATCTGCACCTGTCGGCCGTCCTTGCCACCGTAGCGAGCGCAATGACGATCGCCACCCTCTCTTCGGTCAAGGATTCGCCGCGGATGCGGGTGCATTCCTTCGCGGTCTGGACGACTGTCGTCTTCCTGTTGAACGTGGTGGCTTTCCTGCTGATGGGGCTGCAGGCGCGTCGCATCCTCGAGACGATGTCGGCTGAAGAGCTTCAGCGGGCGATGGGATTTGCCGCCATCGTGGTGGTCGGCGTCATACTGGCGCGAATGGCGATGGCGTTCCTGCTTCACGCCGTCGTCGCGTCTCGCCACCGAAGAGGCAATGAATTGGCGCCTTTCACATCCGGCGAGACATTGCTGGTGGGTTGGGCCGGCATGCGCGGCCTCGTTACGCTGGCGACCGCCTTCGCGCTCCCCGCCGACTTTCCGGAACGAGACCTGGTCGTGCTCACGGCCTTCTCGGTGGTGCTCGCAACCCTGGTCATCCAAGGGGCGACCTTGGCACCGATGATCCATCTCCTGAAACTCGGTCGTCAGGCAGAAGTCCGCGATGAACTCAAGGCGGCCCGAAGATCGCTCGCCGAAGCCGCATTTCAGCGGCTTGAGAAGGAAGACGGCACTGAGGCCGAAGCGATCCGGACGATCTGCAAGGAACATTGGGCCGCATCAAGCGATGCAATCAAGACCTCGCCGCACGATCGCCGCCGCGACCTGACGATCGCCGCCGTCCTCGCCCAGCGCCAGCGCCTTGAGGAATTGCGCGACACGGATCAGATCGGCGCGACGCAATATCTCGAGCTGCAGGAAGACCTGGACTGGAAGCAGCTCTCCGTCGGCTCCGATGAAGATCGCCGCATCACAGAAAGCTAGATCCGATAAGGCAGGTGTCGATGCCAACACGATCGGCATCAAACAGTCCGTTGCTCCGTCAGCCCAGCGTCTCCGACGAAGCAGGACGCTACTCGATATCCCTCAGCGCATCGAGTGGGCCGGTCAGCGCCGTGCGCGGTGGCACGAGTGTCGGCCGCACCAGATGCGTGATTGGCGGGCCGCGATCCGTATCGAGGATCGCAAACCCCTTGGTGATCATCGCCTCGCTGTCCTGCCGGATCATGAAGACGGGGAAAGGCAGGAAGGAGCCGAAGGGATCGTAGTCATAGCAGCCGACGATGATATCGGCGAAGGTCTCATGCGGGTGCAGCGCGAGGAAGCGCATCAGCCCTTCGAGGTTGATCGAGGAATTGACGAAGAATGCGCGCGGCAGCTTTCCGTGGCCTTCGTAGAAGGCTTCGAAGGCGCGGGCAGTCATGGCGGGGGAGTAGCCGGTCGGCTGGATACAGACGTCCGGATCCGCGCCCAGCAATGCGCGCTTTACGTCGCGGAAACCGCGAATTCGTTCATGGCTGGCATGGTCGTTGCGGCCGCCGAACAGGTACAGATCGTCGGGTGAAAGCGGGCCATCTTCTTGCGCGCGTTCGATGATCGCCTGTGTCAGCATGCGCGCACCTTCATGATTGTCGCTGATGATCGACGGCGCCAGCGTGCCCGGCAGATCGATGTTGACGTGCTTCAGCCCTGCCTTTTCGCAAACCTTGTGCACACCATCCGGATCGGTTGCGCCGGCGATGAAAAGCTCGTCGATCGAATAGGAGATCAGCGTCTCGACGACCTTGCGCTCCTCCTCCGGGTCGCGACAGGCACTGACGACGAGAGGGCACTGGCCGCGGCTTCTCACCTGCGCCTCGAAAGACTGCGCCATGGAGGAGAAATAGCGGTTGTCGTGCACCGGCAGCAGAAGACCGACGAGACCGGAGCGGGACGAACGCAGGCCACGGGCCTGCAGGTTTGCCGTATAGCCGTGCTCATTTGCCAGGTTCTGAATGAGCTGCGCCGTCGCCTCCTTGATACGCCGCTTCCGCCAGCTTCCGTTCAGCACGGCGCTCACGGTCGAAGGCGACGCACCCGATAGCATCGAGAGATCGTAGATCGTCGCCTTCTTCTTGCCGATGTCGGTCATATCTCGCCTTTCCTTTGTCGCTTCCCTTAGAAACAAACCCCTCTTGACGAAAGCCCTGCCTTGATCGATAGTCATTGCACCATCGATTGTGCAAAAAAGAAAGATCGATTGTGCAAAGATGGTTCGCCGGAGGAGGCGAGATGGGAGGCAAGGGTATTCCCTCGCCAAGAAGCAACCAGGAACAACCTGCCGCAAACCGGCCGGTGGTCGTCGTTCGTATGAGCGACCTTTGAGGAGGAGTGAGGATGAGGAGCCTTATCGTAGCGGCACTTGCCGCATCGCTGTCGCTTGCCGGGGCGGTGGTCGCGTTTGCGCAGGACGCGCCGAAGGTCGGCGTTGTCGTCAAGATCGGCGGCATTCCCTGGTTCAACGCGATGGAAGCCGGGATCAAGGAACAGGGCCAGAAATTAGGCGTCGATGCCTTCATGATCGGCCCGACCAGCGCCGACCCGGCGCTGCAGGTGCGCGCCATCGAGGATCTGATTGCCCAAGGCGTCAAAGTCATTGGTGTGGTTCCGAACGATGCAAAGGTGCTCGAGCCCGTGCTCACCAAGGCGCAAGCCGCCGGCATCAAGGTCATTACGCATGAATCACCCTCGCAGAAGGGCGCCGACTGGAATTTCGAACTCGCATCGGCCACCGGCTTCGGTGAAGCGCATGGCAAGCTGCTCGCCGAGAAAATGGGCGGCAAGGGTGAATATGCCGTCTTCGTCGGTTCGTTGACCGTGCCGCTCCACAACGCCTGGGCGGATGCCGCAATCGCCTATATCAAGGCGAATTACCCGGACATGAAGCTCGTCGGCGAGCGCTACGGCGTGGCGGAAGACGTCGACAAGAGCCGCTCGACGGCGCTCGATCTCATTGCCGCGCATCCGGATCTGACCGGCTTCCTCGCCTTCGGCAGCCAGGGTCCGATCGGCGCTGGGCGCGCCATCGAGGAACGCCGCAAGACGGGCAAAATCTTCGTGCTCGGCCCGTTCTCGCCCGGCCAGGGCCAGAAGCTGATCAAGTCCGATGCGATATCGGGCGGCTTCATGTGGAATCCGAAACAGGCCGGCGAAGTCTTCGTCACGCTCGCCGATCGCCTGATCAAGGGCGAAAGCATCAAGGAAGGTGATGACATTCCGGGTCTCGGGGTGATCAAGCCTGTTGGTAACGACATCATCGTCGATCAACTGCTGCCGATCAACAAGGATACGGTCGACGACCTGGCCGCAATGGGCCTCTGAAGAGGCCCCCTCCCCGGGTGTCGGGCTGGTCCATGTCGACCGGCCCGGCGTTCGGGAAAGAGAGCGGTATCCGGCCATGGCCGGACCATTGACCTTTCATGGCATTCGACTGGACAGGCAACCGGCATGAGCACGGCAACGGATGATGGTGTGAAGGCGCAGCCGCTTCTTTCGCTTCGCGGCATCAACATGACATTCGGTGGTGTGAAGGCGCTGAAAAACGTCTCCTTCGAAGTCTTGCCCGGCGAAGTGCATTGCCTCGCCGGCGAGAATGGATCCGGCAAGAGCACGTTGATCAAGGTGATCTCCGGCGTTTATCGGCCTGCAGACGGCGCCGAGATCGTCTTCGACGGTGAGACGATATCCCACATGACGCCTGGCATGGCCCAGTCCCGCGGCATCCAGATCATCTGGCAGGACCTCGCGCTTTTTCCGGAAATGAGCGTGGCTGAGAATATCGCCTTCCAGACCCTTTCCGGTTCGCGCCCGCGCTTCGTCAACTATGCCGAGATTCGTAGAATTGCCGAGGAAGCACTCGCCCGGCTCGGCGTCACCCTCGACGTCGACAGACCCCTCAAGGACTTCGCCATCGCTCAGCGCCAGATCGTCGCCATTGCCCGCGCGCTGGTCGGAGAGGCCCGGATCGTCTTCATGGACGAGCCGACCGCCTCCCTCACCCAGTCGGAGACCGATCATCTGCTGGCGATCGTGCGCACGCTGTCGGCCTCGGGCGTTGCCGTGGTCTTCGTCAGCCATCGTCTTGCGGAAGTGCTGGACATCTCCTCGCGCATCACGGTGCTGCGCGATGGCGCGCTGGTCGGGGTCTATCCGGTGGAGGGCATGACCCAGTCTAAGATCACCGAGCTAATGACCGGCCGCACCTTCGACCAGAACGTTCGCGCCCGCAACGTATCGCAGAACCCAGTCCTGCTCTCCGTCAGCAAGCTTTCCCGGCCTGGCGAGTTCGAGGACATTTCCTTCGATCTGCGCCGTGGCGAAACGCTCGGGATCACCGGCCTGCTCGGCGCAGGGCGCACCGAGCTTGCGCTGACGCTGTTCGGCATGCGCCGGCCCGCAGCCGGCACGATCGTGCTGGAGGGAAGAGCTGTGCGCTTTGCCTCCAATCGCGAGGCGATCACATCAGGCGTCGCCTATCTCTCCGAAGACCGCCTTTCGCTCGGTCTCAACCAGCCGCAATCCATCGCCGACAATCTGGTCATGGCCTCGCTTAACCGCATCCTGAGCGGCCGGCTTATTTCACCGGAGAAGAAAGGCTCGCTGGTCGCGCGCTGGATCGCCGATCTCGGCATCAGGATCGGCAAGCAGGACGATGCGATCTCGACGCTTTCGGGCGGCAACCAGCAGCGCGTCGCGATCGCCAAATGGCTCGCCACCGATCCAAAAGTGTTGATCCTCGATGCGCCCACGGTCGGCGTCGATGTCGGCGCGCGCGCCGGCATTTTCGAAATCGTTGCCCGCCTCGCCGAGGCGGGGCTTGCGATCATCCTCATCTCGGACGAGGTGCCGGAAGTCTATTTCAACGCCGACCGGATCATCCATATGGAAAAGGGGCGCATCGCCGGCTGGCACGACCCGCGCGCGACCACACTGAAGGACCTGGAGGCGACGGTCTATGCGTAAGCTGTTCGTGGCCTACACGACTGAATTCGTCTTGTTTGCGGTCATCATCGCGATGAGTGTTGTCCTCGCTTTTACGACCGACCGCTTCTTCACGCTCGGCAATGGGTTCGACCTGCTCAATATCAGCGCGGTCAACATCATTTTTGCCGTCGGCCTGCTCGTGGTGCTGATATCAGGCGGCATCGACATCTCCTTCGCCGTCGCCGCCTCGATCGTGCAATATGTCACTGCACTGGCGCTTGAGCGGATCGGCGGCGGCGGCTGGGTGTCCGGTCTGCTGATCGCGGCCGGTATCGGGATGGTGCTCGGGATGATCAACGCCTTCCTGATCCACCGCTTCCGGATTATCTCGATCGTCGCGACGATCGCGACCTTCAACGTTTATTTCGGCCTGCTGATGTTCTTCACCAAGGGCGTGTCGATCTACAATCTGCCCGACTGGCTGACGACCCGCGTCATCATCTATGAGCGCGAAATGGCCGATGGGAGCTGGGCTGAGATCACCTTGCCGGTTGTCGTCATGGGCGTCTGCACGCTCGCCACCTGGCTCTTCATTACCCGCACGACCACTGGCCGCCAGCTCTATGCCTTTGGCGACAATCCGGAAGGGGCGCGCCGCTTCGGCATCAATATCGGCGCCATGCAGTTCATCGCCTTCGGTTGGCTTGGATTGATGGCGGGCATCGCCGGTCTCATGCAGGCGCATTATGCGCAGGAGGTCGTGCCGAACGCACTTTATGGCCGCGAGCTCGATGTCCTGGCTGCGGTGGTGCTCGGCGGCGCGCGGCTGGGCGGCGGCAAGGGCTCGGTGCTCGGTTGCGTGCTGGGCGTACTGCTCGTCTCGATCACCCAGAACGGCCTCAACCTGATGGGCGTCTCGCCCTTCGCCTTCAAGATGATCGTCGGCGCGATCATCCTCGTTGCGATCACCTTGTCGAGCGCCCGCATCGGCAATCTGGTGCCGGTGTTTGCGACCCGCAAATTGACCGGCGGCAGGCCTGCAGACAGGGGAGAGAGCTGATGAACGCGCTCGCCGCCCGCTTCAACGCCATCTTCGGGGCCGACATGGCCGGTCCCCTCGCCGCGCTGGCGGCGGTGCTTGTCGTCTTCGGTTTCGCCTCGCCGCATTTTCTGACGGGCGCGACCTTCGGATCGGTTGCCTTTCAGCTTCCCGAGCTTGGCGTCCTGACGCTTGCCATGCTGATGCCGATCCTCACCGGCGGCCTCAACCTTGCGATCACCTTCACCGCCAACATCGCCGGCCTGACGCTCGCCTGGACGCTGCAGGCCAATGGCGGCATCGATGCCGGCCCGGGCGCCTTTCTGCTCGGCTCGTTGCTGGCGCTTGCCTTCGGCGCGGCCAGCGGTCTGGTCATGGGCCTCGTCATCGCCTTTACCCGCGCCCATCCGATCCTCGTTTCGCTGTCGATGATGATCTTCCTGCGCGGCCTCGGCGAGTTCCTGACGCGCGGCGGCGATATCTCGGGCTTCCCCACCTTCATCGCTCCGATCGGCCACGGCAGCATCCTCGGCATCCCCGTCCCGTTGCTGATCCTGATCGCCTGTGTGATCGCCAGCCACATCCTGCTCTCGCGCTCCAAGCTCGGCTTTTCCACCTATATGATCGGCTCCAATATCGAGTCTGCCCGCTATTCCGGCATCAACACCCGCAAGGTCCTGGTGCTGGTCTACATGCTCTCCGGCGTGATGGCGGCGGTTGCCGGCATCATCATGCTTGCCCGCTTCAATTCGGTGCGCGTCGGCCACGGCGAATCCTATCTGCTGATCACCGTGCTCGCCTGCTTCCTCGGCGGCATCAATCCCTTCGGCGGCTTCGGCCGCGTCCTGCCAGTCTTCGTGGCGCTCATCGTGCTGCAGCTTCTCTCTTCGGGGCTCAACCTGCTCGGCGCCAACCAGCATCTCACCACTGCCGTCTGGGGCATCCTGCTCATCGTCGTGATGGTGCTGCGGTGGCTCTCGGCCAAGATCATCAGAATTGTGAAATAGGAGGTGGCATGAAAAAGGCCGCGCCCGTTGAGAGAACGGATCACTGAGATGCAGATGATGATCGAGGGACAGTCACACTTCCAGCCTTTCGGCTTATCCTATTGGGGTTTCGAAGATCTCAATAAGGGAGTTGGAAGCATGACTGCCTCTTATGAATACCATATCGGGGTCGACTACCACAAATCCTATAGCCACCTGGTGGTTCAGGACAGCAGCGGCAAGACGCTGAGATCCGGCCGGGTGAAGAACGACCGACAGTCGCTCGGCGGGTTTCTCGAACGCTATCGGGAGAACTCGCATGCGGTTGTCGAGGCGACGCGCAACTGGATGGTGATGTACGACTGGCTCGACGACATTTGTGATGATGTCGTTCTCGCCCATCCGCTGAAGGTCAAGGCGATCGCCGACGCCAAGATCAAGACCGACAAGATCGACGCGACGGTTCTGGCACATCTGCTTAGAGCCGACCTGGTACCCGAAGCCTGGGCGCCAAGCGAGAGATCGCGGGATCTTCGCGTCGCGCTGCGCGAGCGGATGTTTTACGTGCGCCTTCGCACGATGACCAAGAACCGGATCGTCACGGTGTTCGACCGCTATCCGGAGCAGACGGCGCAGTTGAAGAAGCTCGGTGATCTGTTCGGCAAGGCCGGCCGCGTCCAATTGGCTCAAGTGAACGTCTCTGAGATCGACCGCATCCAGATTGACCGTGGTCTCGCCTTCATCGGCGACATCGACATGCGGATCAAGCAGTCGGAAGCAACGATCCGGGCGATGACCAAGGCCAATGCCAACGTCAAGCTGTTGAAGACGATCCCCGGCATCGGCGAGTTCTTCGCCCGGCTGATCGATGCGGAGATCGACGACATATCGCGGTTCCGCCACCCGAAGAAGCTTGCCGCCTATGCCGGGCTTGTGCCGTCGACCTATTCCTCCGGCGGCAAGACCTTCCACGGCAAGATCATCAAGCAGGGCAACAAGTGGCTGCGCTGGGCCTTCGTCGAGGCGGTAACCCCTGCCATCGCCAGCGATCCACAGCTGCGCGCCCAATACGAGCATCTGAAGATCAAAGGCATAAACAAGGCGCGGGTTGCCATCGCGCGCAAGCTTTTGACGATCGCCTTCCAGATCCTGCGTGACCAGCGCGCCTACGAGCCGCGCGGCACCGCCACAATGGAAGGCGCGACGATATCCCGGTTGTCCTAATGGTCGTTTAGCGAGCTCGGCAGGACTGGGCTGCGCTCCTCTAGGAGAATGGGAAACCGGGAGCCGAACGCCACTCTGTGACCGAAGCCAAGAGCGGCATCAAGGTCACGCATTGGAGACTGGTTCAGAACCGAAGGACAGCAAAGCGATCTGTCCGGCGGAAAGAGAGACTTTGCCGATCGGCACGAATGCCGGTCAAAACTTAACCGAACCCAAGGAAAAGCCGCCAAATGGTGGTGTTCTGCCCCCTTGCGTTCTTTCATTGGAGATATGACCATGGAAGGTTTCGGCGTTCACACCAGCATGTGGACCATGATCTGGGACCGCGCAGGCGCCGAGAAGGCGATTGCCGGAGCCGTGCACTACAAGATGGATTTCATCGAGATCGCGTTGCTCAATGCGCCGGCCATCGATGCCAAACACACCCGCGACCTGCTTGAAAAGCACAAGCTGCGCGCCGTCTGCTCGCTCGGCCTGCCGGAACATGCCTGGGCTTCCGTCCGACCGGATGCGGCGATCGAGCACCTGAAGATCGCGATCGAAAAGACCGCGGAGATGAGCGCAGAGGCGCTCTCGGGCGTCATCTTCGGCGGCATCGGCGAACGCACCGGCGTGCCGCCGACGCAAGGCGAATACGACAACATCGCCAAGGTGCTCGACGCGGCGGCAAAACATGCGAGGAAGTGCGGCATCCAGCTCGGCGTCGAGGCCGTGAACCGCTATGAGAACCACCTGATCAATTCGGCGCAGCAGGCCGTCGACATGGTGGAGCGAGTCGGTGCGGATAACATCTTCGTGCACCTCGACACCTACCACATGAATATCGAGGAGAAGGGTGCGGCCAACGGCATCCTGATCGCCCGCGATCACCTCAAGTACATCCATCTTTCCGAAAGCGACCGCGGCACGCCGGGCTACGGCAACATCCCGTGGGATGCGATCTATGCCGCCCTCGCCGCAATCGGCTTCAAGGGCGGACTTGCGATGGAAAGCTTCATCAACATGCCACCTGAGGTCGCCTATGGCTTGGCCGTCTGGCGCCCCGTTGCACGCGATATGGAAGAGGTCATGGGCAAAGGCCTGCCGTTCCTGCGCAACAAGGCGGAACAATACGGTCTCATATGATCCAGTGCCGGATATTCCGGATTCCACTGTTGGCCGACTGCCATCAACCACAGGCCATAACAGCCAGCGGCCGCACGGGTGTCTGGCTGAACAGTCCTCGCCATAGCCGGCAAGGGGCATGACGCCCCGTCTCTTCAGCACAGGCCTGAATTTCATTCGGCTCACGCATGCGAAATGACTCTTGAGAAATATCATACTGGTTGTGATATTGTTATTATTGCTTGTTACATTCCTCCTCCTATGCCATTTTGCCTATTAAAATAAGACGCTTGAACGGCTGACGCCCGGGCTCTAGTTTCGAAGAGGTGGCGGCGTTTCGATCGACCATCGATATGGGGGAATCTTGGATGGCACGCATTACGCTGAGGCAACTGCTCGACCATGCTGCGGAGGAAGGCTACGGCGTTCCTGCTTTCAACATCAACAACATGGAGCAGGCGCTCGCCATCATGGAGGCCGCGGACGCGTGTCAGGCGCCGGTTATCATGCAGGCGTCGCGCGGAGCCCGTGCCTACGCCCATGATATCATGCTGAAGCACATGATGGATGCCGTCGTCGAAATCTATCCGCATATTCCGGTCTGCGTGCATCTCGATCACGGCAACGATCCCTCCAACTGTATGACGGCGATCCAGGCGGGTTTCACCTCGGTGATGATGGATGGTTCGCTGCAGGCGGACGCCAAGACGCCCGCCGACTGGGCCTATAATGTCGGTGTCACCAAGATGGTGACGGATATGGCGCATTTCGGCGGCATCTCGGTGGAAGGCGAACTCGGCGTTCTCGGTTCCTTGGAGACCGGCATGGGCGAGGCCGAGGACGGCCACGGCGCCGAGGGCAAGCTTTCGCATGACCAATTGCTGACCGATCCGGACGAGGCCGTGAAGTTCGTGCGCGAAACCAAGGTCGATGCGCTCGCCATCGCTATGGGCACATCGCACGGCGCCTACAAGTTCACCCGCAAGCCGGACGGTTCGGTGCTGGCGATGAACGTCATCGAAGAAATCCACCGTAAGCTCCCGAACACGCATCTTGTCATGCATGGCTCGTCCTCGGTCCCGATCGAGCTGCAGGAGATCATCAACAAGTATGGCGGCCAGATGAAGCCGACATGGGGAGTCCCGGTCGAGGAAATCCAGCGCGGCATCAAGAACGGCGTGCGTAAGGTCAATATCGACACCGATGGCAGAATGGCGATGACCGGTCAGATCCGCCGCGTGCTGCAGGAGGACCCAAGCGAGTTCGACCCGCGCAAATATCTGAAGCCGGCAATGACGGCGCTGACCAAGCTCTGCAAGGAGCGGTTCGAACAGTTCGGCACTGCCGGCATGGCCGGCCGCATCACGCCCCTTCCCGTTTCGGAAATGGCGAAGCGTTATAAATCCGGTTCCCTCGATCCGGCTTTCTCCTGAAACTGGGTTAGCCTGAGGCCGGGCGTGCGGCCTTTTCCGGCTCGGCGGCGGCAGGCTTGCCCGTCAGCGTTTGGCCGTGGAAACGGCTCAGCTGGCTGAGAACCTCCTGGATTTCGCTTGCCGTGCGTTCGGCACTCCAGCCGAGCGCTGCCTCGGCAACGCCGGTGATTTCCCGCAAGCCTTCCAGCGTCAACCGACCCTCGATCGCAAGCGTCGTGCGGCGCATCACGATGTCCGACAGATGGACGGCGATTTCGTTCCGGGCGATCCAGTCGATCTCGCGGAGGCTGTAATGCGGCGCACCCGTCAGGCGCTGCTCGTCGGAATAGGCTGAAGGAGAAGAAAGCAGGGCCACAGCCGTCGTGCCGTAGCGGCCGAGCAGTTCGTCGGCACGCGCGGCAGCAACGCCGCCGCGCGCCGCGGCATCGTTGATCCAGGCGTTACGCTGCTCAGCGTCAGCCGGAAAGGCCTTGCCGCCGCCGATCGCGAGATAGCGTGTCGACTGGCTGCGGCGGCGTTGCAGCCGGGAGAGAACGGTGTCGGCGACCTCTTCCGCAAAGCCGCGGAACGTCGTCCACTTGCCTCCGACCAGCGAAATGATCGGAAACGGTCTGCCGTCCTCGGGTTCCTTCACCGGCGCGGAGTGGTCGCGGCTGATCAGCCCCGGTGCGGTCGCATCCGATGCCGGCAGCGGGCGGACGCCGCTATAGCTGTAAACGATCTGATCGCGATGGAAGCGGAGCGTCGGCAGCAGCGAGCGGATGCTTTCGAGGAAATACTCGGTTTCCGGCTCCTCGCAGGAAACATTGTCCGGATCACCTGCCGGAATGTCGGTCGACCCGACCAGTGCCAACCCGAGATAGTCGTAGACCAAGCAAATGCGGCCGTCGTCGGCCTCGAAATAGATCATGTGGCCGTTGAGGCTTCGCACCAATTCGGGATGGTCAAGCAGGATATGGGAACCCTTCGTGCCGCCGATCAGCCGCGATGGAGCGCCGAGCAATGTGTTGACGTGATCGATCCAGGGACCTGCCGCATTGACGACCAGCTTGGGAGCGACGCCGAACACGCGACCATCAGGCTGCCGGAAGGACAAACGCCCTTCTGAAACGGCGGCCAGTGTCGCGAAATTCGCCGCGAGGCTCCCCGCATTCGCGTCGAGACCATCACGCACGAGCTCATAGACGAGCCGCTCCGGCCTGCTGATCTTGGCATCGTAATAGATGCCGCCGGCGACGATGGCGGGGGTAATATGCGGCATTTCCCTGCGCGCCTGTTTCTTCAGAATCAGCCGGTGGCGCGGCATGACTTGGTCGCGCGAACCGAAGAAGTCGTAGAGCCGAAGCCCGATCTTGATGAGAACCGCACCACGGCTGCGTGGCGCCGTCTTCGACCCAAGGAGCGTCCGGATCGCGGCCCAGATGCCGCGGGTCCAGGAAAAGACCGGAATGAAGGTCGGCAGCGGCTCGACGCAATGCGGCGCGTTCTTGAGCAGAAGGTTGCGCTCAAGCGTCGACTGCGCCACCAGTCCGAACTCACCCGTCTCCAGATATTTCAGGCCGCCGTGAATGAGCCGCGATGGTGCGGCGCTCGTGCCGGAGCCAAAGTCGGCCTTGTCGACGATCAGGCAATTGACACCCTGTAGCGAGAGGTCGCGGAACAGGCCGGCACCGTTGATGCCCGCCCCGATGATCAAAACGTCGATATCGTTCTCGCCGAGATTCGAGAAGCGCTGCTGCAAATCGGGGGTCATGCTCATCGTCCTCAATCGCCCGCCGCAGCAGGCATTTGTCTTTTCAGTTTGCCGATTGCTCCGGCGCAAGCGCGGCAATCCTAGGCCAAAGGGGGATCATCGCGTCGGCAATGTCGCGGAATACCCGGTAACGCTTTTCATAATCCGCGCTGCGCGCCGCATCCGGCCGGCAAGTCTTCGCGATGGAAGCCGTGTCGCGCGGATCGCTCTGCGGATCGGCGAAGACCCCGGCGCCAGACCCGGCACAAAGCGCAGCACCCCAGGCGGCCGCCTCATCCGTCTCGGTGACCGTGACCGGCATGCCAAGCACATCGGCAAACATCTGCACGACGGCAGGATTGCGCGAGACGCCACCGGCGAGCCGCGCCTGATCGAAGGCAAAGCCGTCGCGAAGCGCGTCGACATGGATGCGATGATTGAAAGCGATGCCCTCAAGCACGGCGCGCAACATGTCGCCGCGGTCGTGCCATCCGCCGAGCCCGAAGAAGCCGGCGCTGGCTGCCGCGCCATAAGGCGAGCCGAACAGATAGGGATGGAAGAGCGCCGTCGAGGGGCGCTCGAAAGCGGCGTCGATCTCGGGCGCCAGCAGGGCGTGGATCGAGTTGCCTTGCACCTCGCCATTCTTCCGTTCGGCAGCGCAGAGCGTGTCCAGAAACCAGTCGTAATTGGCCGTCGATGCCGGAGAGATCGACATGCTGTTCCAGATGCCGGGTGCAATCCCGTTACGGCAGAACCAGCGCCGGTCGACACGCGGTTCCGACGAAAGCGTCTCATTGATCGAATAGGTTCCGGCAATGACTGCGACAACGCCCTTGGCATAGCCCCCTGCCCCGAGCGCCGAGGCCGTGACGTCGTGCAGACCGGCAACGACAGGCGTCCCTTCGGCAAGGCCCGTCAGCTGCGCGGCTTCACGGGTCACGCGTCCGACGATCTGGTCGGAGCGCGAGGCCGGCGGCAGGGCGTGGACGAGATCCTGCAATCCAAACAGCTGCAGGGCGTCTTCACTGTAGTTCTGCGTTTTGACATTGGTGAAGGAGGTGCTGGCTTCGGTGCGGTCCGTACCGATGATCCCGGTCAGGCAGAACCGCAGCCAGTCCTTGCAGCTGCAGAAATGGCCGATGCGCTTATAGCGTTCAGGCTCCATGTCGCGGATCCAGGCAAGCAATGCCGATGGCGCGGAGACGTGCGGGATCTGTCCCGTCAGTTCGATCGCCAGGTCGGCGACATCGCTCTGCGTCCACCGGTCGACGATCGCCCCTGCCCGGCTGTCCAGCGAGAGAATGGCCCGGCCAAGCGGCTTCCGGGCGTGATCGAGCAGGTAGATGCCGTCTCCATGCGCGGTAGCGGCAATGCCCTCTATGTCGCTTGCCGGTCGTCCGCTGAGGGAAATCGCTTCGCGAATGGCATCGGCCGTCGCGTTCCACAATTCATCCATGTCGCGCTCGATATGGCGTGCCTTCGGAATGAACTGCGTGACGCGGCGCCGGGCGGCTGCAAGCGGCGTGCCGTCGATATCGAAGATGACCGCCTTCGTGACTGTCAAACCACTATCGATCCCGAGCAGTGTCGGCATTCAAGTTTACCTCATGAGGAGCAACGGGTCGGCTCCGTCAGGAGCGCCCTCCGGCGCCCCTGGCGATGACCACATTGATATCTCTGGACCGCATGCGGTCGATGTGCACCGGCTGGGTCTTGTCGTCGACGATGACGACGTCGAATTCATCCAGTGCTGCGAAACTGTGGAGCGCACGCCTATCGAACTTGGTATGATCGGCAAGCAGGATGCGTTTTACGGAACAATCGAACATGGCGCGCTTGGTATCGACTGTCTCAGGAGACTGGTGCAGCACCGTGCCATCGCTGATCGCCGACATCGAGATGAACGCGACATCTGCCCTGAGAGCCTTGATCTCGTTGATGGTCATGCGCCCCATGAAGGCATTGCACCAATTGTAATACTGGCCGCCGAGTGCGAGCAGCGTCACGTCATGCAGGCCCGTCAGCGCATTCATCAGGGTCAGGGAATTGGTGATTGCCGTGACCGGCGCCTTCGACGGCAGATGCGCCGCCATCTGAAGAACCGTGGTCGAGTCATCGAAAAAGATCGCCTGCCCCGGTTCGACGAACTGCATTGCCGCTTCGGCGATCAGCTTCTTTTCGGCCGACTGACGGTTCGAGCGGTAGACGTCGCTGGATTCGATAAGGTTGGTCGCCGCCGCCGTGACGATGCCGCGCGTCTTCCTGAAGAGGCCGCGGCTGACGAGTTCATCGACATCGCGGTGAGCCGTCATCAGGCTGATCCCAAAGCGGTCGGTCAGGTCTTCAATCCGCATCGAGCCTTCACCCATCACGGCCTCTGCAATCATGCGGCGGCGCGCGATCTGGCGCGTCTGCCGGCTGTCGCTGGTGAGCTGGTCCAACAGATCGTCGTCCCGGCTGGTCTTCTGTGTCACGGGTCACCCCTGTCGCTGAATTATGGATCCCAGCTTCGTACAGTGATTGCCGCGCCAAGGCAAAAAGGCGAAGCGCAACCGGCGGTTGGGTCGTCGGCTATCGCTTCCAGCATGAAATGAGGGCGCTCTTGCGAGCGCCCTCTTCCGTTTACTGCGCCAGAACGAACGGGCCGGTGTACTTGTCGATGTTGTCCTTGGTGATCAACAGGCAATCGAAGAGCTGCTTCTCGCTCTTGGCACCGGTGTTACCCGTCTTGATGAGATTGTCGGCCTGTTTGACGGCTTCTTCGGAGAAGACGGCAACCGGTTGGAGGACGGTGTATTGGAGTTCGCCCGCCTTGATGGCAGCAACGGCATCCGGCGAACCGTCGAAGCCGCCGACCTTCACATTGGCGAGCTTGCCGGCTTCCTTGAGCGCGGCGATTGCACCGAGCGCCATTTCGTCATTGCCCGAGATGACGCCGACGATATCCGGGTTGGCCTGCAGCATGGACTGCATCTTGTTGTGGCCTTGGGTGCGGTCCCAGTTGGCAACTTCCTTGGCGACCTTCTTCAGATCCGGATACTGCGAAAGGACAGTCTCGTAGCCATTCGACCGCGTTGCCGCGTTGTTGTCGGACGGAGCGCCGAAGAGTTCGGCATAGTTGCCCTTGTCGCCGATCGCTTCCACCCATTGCTGCGCGCCGAGAGCGGCACCCTGTGCGTTGTTGGAAACGAGCTGCGCCTTCGCCAGGCCTTCCTGGTTGATTTCGGCGTTGACGAGGATGACCGGGATGCCGGCAGCAACGGCTTTCTTGACCGCACCGACGGAACCGTCGGCGTTTGCCGGGTCGAGGATGATCGCCACCGACTTGTTGGTGATCGCGGTATCGATCAGGTTGCTTTCGGTGTTGGTGTCACCCTTATGGGCGTTGACCGAGGCCGTGTAGCCGAGCTTCTCGGCAGTTGCCTTGGCGACATTGCCTTCCGTCAGCCAATAGGGATTCGACGGATCGTTGACGATGATCGTCATCATGCCCGCTGCCCAAGCCGAGCTTGCAAGAAGCGGTGCTACGGCCGCGGCGGCCAGAAGTATGCGCATGCCTTTCTTAAACATAGTCTCTCTCCCATTCGTGAGCTTAGTTATTGCCGGGGATCCGGCAGGGCTTTCCGCAATCGGCTTTCTAGACTCCAGGCTGCCGTCGTGGATAAGTTTCGGTCTCAGCCGTCAGGACGATTTGACCCGGCGGCCGTATTGGATGCTGTTCATAAGAACGGCGAGAACGATCACAGCGCCGGTGAATACGGTCTGCCAGTAGGCCGAGACGCCGATGATCACGAGGCCGTCCGAAAGGAAGCCGATAACGAAGGCGCCGAGCATGGTGCCGCGAACCGTACCGCGGCCGCCGGTCAGCGCCGCGCCGCCGATGACCACGGCTGCGATTGCCGTCAGTTCGTAGGTTGTGCCTGCCGTCGGACCGGCTGAAGTCAGCTGCGAGGAGAGGACAAGGCCGGCGATCGCAGCGCAGACGCCCGAAAGCACATAGACGATGATCTTCACGCGCTTGACCGGGACGCCGGAGAGGTCGGCGGCCCGCTCGTTGCCACCCGAGGCATAGAGCCAGCGGCCGAAGGCGGTGCGGCTCAGCACGATGCCGCAAACGATGGCGAGAACCGCAAGCACGATGACGCCGATCGGAATGCCTGCGAGGCGGTTGAAGCCGAGCCAATCGAAGCCGGTATTGCCAAGTGCCGGACGGCCGCCGAGATTGTTGTAGGTCAGGCCGTTGGTCATCAAGAGCGCGATACCGCGGGCCACGTAGAGCACGCCGAGCGAAGCGACGAAGGCCGGCACCTTGAGATAGGCGATCAGCACGCCGTTGACTGCACCGACCAGCGCACCGAGCGCACATGTGATGACGACCACGGCCCAGACCGGCGGATAGAGGATGACGCCGAAATAGGTGAGCGTGACGCCCTGCATCAGGAAACCGGCAATGCAGCCTGCAAGCCCAAGCGTCGAGCCGACCGAAAGGTCGATGCCGCCGTTCAGGATGACGAGCAGCATGCCGATCGCCAGAATGCCGAAGATCGCGACGTGCGACGCCATGATCAGGAAGTTGTTCAGCGTGAAGTAATAAGGCGACAGGAACGAGAAGACCGCGATGATGACGATCAGCGCGAAGAAGGCCCGGCCTTCCAGGATGAGACGCACGATATTGGTATTGCGCTTCGGCCCGCTGGAAACTGATTTCTTTTCGGTGACGTTCGTGACTGACATAATCAGTGCTCCATAATCCAGGCTAGAGCATGATGCCGAAAAGTGTGCGCGGTTTTCGGACGACATCATGCTCTACTTCTTTGATTTAGATCAGGATTCAGATTTTAGGTCGATCGGGCCTAAAATCATCCTGATCTAGTGCGCGACCACGGCTTCGCCGGAGGCGGCCATGATCTTTTCCTTGGTGACATCCGAGCCGAACTCGGCCGAAATCCTACCGCGATGCATAACGATGATGCGGTGCGCGATGCTCAGGCATTCATTGACTTCGGACGTCGAATAGACGACCGCCAATCCTTGCTTGGCGCGTTCAGCGAGCAATTTGAATACTTCCGCCTTGGCGCCGATGTCGATGCCGCGGCTTGGCTCATCGAGCAGGATGACCTTCGGCTGGGTTGCCAGCATCTTGCCGATGACGACCTTCTGCTGGTTGCCGCCGGAGAGCGAGCCGATCGACGCTGCGCCGCCATCGGTTTTCACATGCACCCGTCGGATCGCGTCATTGACGAGATCACGCTCGCGATGGCCGGAGGTGAAAAGCCCCTTGGTGAAAGCGCGGATACTCGCAAGCGACAGATTGGAGCCGACCGTCATCGTCTGGACGAGGCCGTCGCGCTGGCGATCTTCCGGCACAAGCACGAGACCGCTGGCAATGCGGCCGGCAATGCTGAGCCCACTGACGTCCTGCCCTTCGAGCAGAACCTGTCCGCCACTTGCGCGCAGACGTCCGGCAATACACTCGAGCAGTTCGGTGCGCCCGGCGCCCATCAGCCCGTAGATGCAGACAATCTCGCCGGCACGCACCTTGAGAGACAGACGATCGACTGCATTATAGGCAGCGCCGGACGGACCGGGGACACTGAGAATTTCGATCGAAAGCGAGACATTTCCGAAAGCGTGACCTTCCGGCGGGCTGCCGAGGTCGAAATTTTCGCCGACCATGTTGCGGACGATCCATTCGAGATCGATATCCTTGCGCTCTGCATAGGCCGTCATGTTTCCGTCGCGCAGAACGACGGCGTGATTGGTGATCTGCAGCGCCTCTTCCAGATGATGCGAGATGTAGACGATCGACACGCCGCGGCTCGTCAGGTCGTGGATGACCTTGAAGAGGACTTCCACCTCCGTCGCGCTCAGCGCCGAGGTCGGCTCATCCATGATCAGGATGCGCGAATTGACGGAGAGCGCCCGGGCAATTTCGACGATCTGCTGCTGGCCGAGGCGAAGATCCTCGACGCGCGTCAGCGGATCGATGTCTTCCTCGAGTTCCTCCATCAGCGCGCGGGTCTGCCGCGCCTCTTCAGCGAAGTCGACGACACCACCCTTGATGATCTCCCGGCCCATGAAAATATTGTCGCGGACACTGAGATTGGGGGCGAGGCTGAGCTCCTGGTGGATGATGGAGATCCCGCACTCGCGCGCATGGGTCGACGAGGTAAAACTGATCGGCGAGCCGTCGAGAATGATCTCGCCGGAGCTTGGCTGCGCGACACCCGAAAGGATCTTCATCAAGGTCGACTTGCCCGCGCCGTTCTCCCCGAACAGCGTTGTGACCTGGCCGCGATGGATGTCGAAGTTCACTCCCTTGAGGGCGTGAACGCTGCCGTAGGATTTTGCTATGTTGCGGGCAGCGAGGACCACCTCGCCTTTCGCCCCGTTGCTGCGTTGCGGCTGGTTCATTTGAGCTCGACCTTCACCGGCGTGACGAGCCAGTTCTTCGGGTTGATGAGCTTGAAGACGCCGACCACGGTCGCCTGCTTTCCGTCCAGGGCGTCAGCATCCAGGCCCGCGAAAACCGCCTTCTTCATCTCGTTATTGATGGCCGAGCCGGCATCCTGATACTGGATCTGGTTGGTAAACTGGCCGAATTCGATGGTGCCGGTTGCATCGCGGAGGTCCGTGCCGTTGACCGCAGGGCCGGTCTGGACACGGACCACCGTCTCGGGAGGCAATCCATCGATCTTCATTTCGCTGGTGTTCGACTTGCGAGCGCCAAAAACGCCGGTCAGCGTGACGGGAATGACCGGTCCGGTGCTCGTCGCAGTGCCGTATTTCTCGGCCGCCGCCTTCTTGTCGGCGGCAATGGCGGCCGCGAGATCGGCGGCCGCAACGGCCCGCTCCTCGACATTCGCCTTGATCTTCGGAAACTGCTCTGCGCCGAAGGTTTCCGGAGAGAATGCCTGCTGGCGGACATCGTTTTCGGAGCCGATCTTGACCACCGTCGTGTCGAACGCGATCGCTGCAACGACGATGACCGCCAATGCCGCGCTGACAAGGAGCCCGCGATTGCCGCTGCTCGGCTTTGATGCTGCATGATCGGGCGAGGTACTCATGTCCGGACGGCCTTTGGCTTGGAATGGCAAGATGGAGAGGGCTAGCGCGATGATGATCGCAGGCGGGCTGAAGCATTGCGCCGCACCGGAACAGAAACCGGCGGGCCACCCGCAAGAGCGCAACTCTGAACGAATATTCGCATTGGAATCCTCCTCAACAAGACCGGCGGCCGTCTCCTCCAACCGCCTAGGCCCGCAAATTCTCCATCAGGAAGCGCACTTCCGTGATAGAAGTATGTTAGTTATGCCGTAAATGATGTTATATATTTTATAAGCTGTCAACGGCACTTTCGCGGCAACTCGACTGAAATGCACGACCTCACATCTTGTTTATCACGCTGCGGCGCAGCAAAAAGCGACGGCAAATGCAGACATTTTGACATTTGTCATTCAGCCGCATAGTGGCGCCATCCATCTGTTTTTAATGCAATATATGACAGACAGAACATTGCACGCGCTGCTGCTTTTGATGCCGCCCGCCGCTGGCGCGGCGGCGCGGAAGCAAACTCCTTACTGCTCTATTTTAGATGAAAAAAATTACATCGCTAGAAAAATCTTACTGGCATTGTGGTATCTTTATGTTATCTTTTCGAGCGAGCTTAGGAGGTTTCGGCTGCACGCCATCTGGGATTTGTCAAAGGCGGCGCGCTTGCCGATGCCCGTGGAAGAGCCGACGTTGGCGGCCGGATGCATCATCCCAGAGAGTTTAGGGATCGGGAGGACTTCAGATGAATTTGATGCGCGTATTGCCCACCGCGGCGCTTGCGGTGGTGGCGAGATAGGCCTGCGATGACATCGACCCAGAAGATCATCATTGGCATAGATGCCGGGACCTCGGTCATCAAGGCCGTCGCCTTCGATCTGTCCGGACGCCAGATTGCCACGGCCTCCGTTCGCAATAGATACACCACCGGAGACGATGGCTCGGCAACGCAGTCGCTGGATCAGACCTGGCTCGATTGCGCCAGCGCCTTGCGTGGTCTCGGCGAAAAGGTCCCCGACCTCGCATCCCGCACCGCAGCCATCGCCGTCACCGGACAGGGCGACGGCACCTGGCTCGTCGGCCGCGGCAATAGGCCGGTTGCCGATGCCTGGCTGTGGCTCGACGCGCGTGCCGCGCCCACCGTCACGTCGCTCGCCGGCGGAACGCAGAACCGTGCCCGCTTCGAGGCGACGGGCACCGGTCTCAACACTTGCCAGCAGGGCGCGCAACTCGCCCATATGGACCGCTTCACGCCGGATCTTCTCGATCGGGCCGAGGCGGCGCTGCACTGCAAGGACTGGCTCTATCTCAACCTCACAGGCGTGCGGGCGACCGATCCGTCCGAGGCGAGTTTCACCTTCGGCAATTTCAGAACACGCCGGTATGATGCCGTCGTGATCGACGCGCTCGGCCTTGACCACAGACGCGGGCTCCTGCCCGAAATCATCGACGGCAGCGAGATCAGCCACAAGCTGACATCGGAGGCGGCCAAGGCCTGCGGGCTTCTTGCCGGAACGCCGGTCTGCCTCGGCTATGTCGACATGGTGATGACGGCGCTTGGTGCAGGCGTTCGCAGCGGCGCTCGCAACGCCGCCTGCTCGACGATCGGCTCCACCGGCGTGCATTTGCGCGCCAAGTCCGTTGCCGACGTTCAGCTCAATCGTGAGGGCACCGGCTATGTGATCGCCCTGCCTATCCCCGGCATCGTCACTCAGGTCCAGACGAATATGGGCGCCACGATCAACATCGACTGGATCCTCGATGTCGCCGCCTATCTGATGGCCGAGGCCGGCAAGCCTGCTTCGCATGCAGATCTCATTGCGCGCATCGACGGCTGGTTTGCAGAAAGCCGACCTGGGTCGGTACTTTACCATCCCTACATTTCCGAAGCGGGCGAACGTGGGCCTTTCGTCAACGCCAATGCGCGCGCGGGCTTCACCGGGCTTTCGATGCGTCACGGCTTCCCCGATCTGCTGCGCGGCGTGGTCGAAGGGTTGGGGCTTGCCACCCGAGACTGCTACGCGGCGATGGGCGCGATGCCCGAAGAGCTGCGGGTCACGGGCGGGGCAACACGCTCCGTCGCCCTTCGCCGCTCACTCTCGGCCGCCGTTAACGCACCGATCCGCCAGTCGCGCCGCGAGGAGACGGGGGCGGCCGGCGTGGCGATGATGGCCGCGGTGGCTGTCGGCGTCTATTCCAGCATGGACGATTGCATTGCCGACTGGGTGACGCCGCTGCTCGGCGATCCGGAAACACCGGATGCCAGCGAGGCTGCCCGATTCGACCGGCTTTTTTCTGCCTATACCGATGTACGCCAGGCAATGGCACCCGCCTGGGACAAGCTTGCCGAAGCCGCAACGACGTCGCCGCTGGGCGCGTCATTCTGATGCAGCAGGCATCGAAGGAGCATGACATGACCGAACCCGAACTCCTGGATCTCTTCGTCATCGGCGGAGGCATCAACGGCGCGGGGATAGCACGCGATGCTGCCGGCCGCGGCCTGAAGGTCGTGCTGTGCGAAAAGGACGACCTGGCACAGGGAACGTCGTCGCGTTCGGGCAAGCTGGTGCATGGCGGTCTGCGTTACCTCGAATATTACGAATTCCGCCTGGTGCGTGAGGCGCTGATCGAGCGTGAAGTGCTGCTCAATGCCGCGCCGCATATCATCTGGCCGATGCGCTTCGTCCTGCCGCACAGCCCGGAAGATCGCCCCGCATGGCTCGTGCGGCTCGGCCTCTTCCTCTATGATCATCTCGGCGGCCGCAAGAAACTGCCCGGGACCCGCACGCTCAATCTGCTCCGCGACCCGGAAGGCACGCCGATCCTCGATCAATACACACGCGGTTTTGAATATTCCGATTGCTGGGTCGACGACGCCCGCCTCGTGACCTTGAATGCGGTCAGCGCAGCGGAAAACGGCGCCCTGGTGCTGACCCGCTCGCCCGCCGTGTCGGCCCGCCGCGAGAATGGCGGTTGGACCGTGGTCACCAAAAGCAACACCACGGGGGAGACGCGAACCTTCCGTGCCAAATGTCTGGTGAACTGCGCCGGCCCCTGGGTGATGGACATCATCAATCGCGTCGCAGGTTCGAACTCCGGCCGCAACGTCCGCCTCGTCAAGGGCAGCCACATCATCGTGCCGAAGTTCTGGGCAGGCGCCAATGCCTATCTGGTGCAGAACCACGACAAGCGCGTCATTTTCATCAATCCCTATGAGGGCGATAAGGCGTTGATCGGGACGACCGATATCGCTTACGAAGGCCGGGCCGAGGATGTTGCCGCCGACGAGACGGAAATCGAGTATCTGCTCCAGGCGGTCAATCGCTACTTCAAGGAAAAGCTGCGTCGCCACGATGTGCTGCACAGCTTCTCCGGCGTGCGCCCGCTGTTTGACGATGGCAAGGGCAACCCGTCCGCCGTTACCCGCGACTATGTCTTCGATCTCGACGAGACAGGCGGCGCTCCGCTGCTCAACGTCTTCGGCGGCAAGATCACTACATTCCGCGAGCTCGCCGAACGCGGCATGCAGCGTCTCAAGCATATTTTCCCGAATATGGGAGGCGACTGGACGGAGAAAGCGCCGCTGCCGGGCGGCGAAATTCCGAATGCTGATTACGAGAGCTTCGCCAACAGCCTGCGCGATATTTATCCCTGGATGCCGCGCAAGCTCGTGCATCACTACGGCCGTCTCTATGGCGCCCGCGCCAGGAATGTGGTTGCTGGTGCGACTGGCATAGACGGGCTGGGGCGGCATTTCGGCGGACAGCTCTACGAGGCCGAGGCCCGCTATCTCGTCGCCACGGAATGGGCCGAAACGGCCGACGATATCCTCTATCGCCGCACCAAACACTACCTCCATCTGAACGAAGCGGAACGCGCGGCCTTCGGCGAGTGGTTTGCTTCCACCCGCCTTGCCGCCGCTTGAAGGATGCCGCCATGCCGCTGACCCTTTCGCTCAATACCAATCCGCTGGTGAACCGCTTCGCCGACCCAGACGATCTGATCGACACGGTTGCGCGTGATTTGCGGATCCGCGACCTCCAGCTAACCCACGAATTCATCAATCCGAGCTGGCAGGCGCCGGTGATCAGCCGCCTGACGCGCAAGATGAGCGATGCCCTGAAGCGCACCGGCGTGCGGGTCACGTCGGGCATGACGGGCCCCTATGGGCGCCTCAATCATTTCGGACATCCGGATGCCGATGTGCGCCGCTACTACGTCGACTGGTTCAAGATCTTTGCCGACATCACCGCCGATCTCGGCGGCCATTCGGTCGGCACGCAATTTGCGATCTTCACCTATAAGGACTTCGACCATCCGGCCAGGCGCGAGGAACTGATCAAGATCGCGATCGATTGTTGGGCCGATGTCGCCGAGCACGCGCGCGCCGCAGGACTCTCCTACATGTTCTGGGAGCCGATGAGCATCGGCCGCGAGTTCGGCGAGACGATCGGCGCCTGCCTGTCGCTGCAGGAGCGGCTGACAGCCGCCGGAATGGCCATCCCGATGTGGATGATGGCGGATATCGATCATGGCGACGTCACCTCCGCCGATCCCGACGACTACGACCCCTATGCCTGGGCACGCGCCGTCCCGCCGGTATCGCCGATCATCCACATCAAACAGAGCCTGATGGACAAGGGCGGGCACCGGCCCTTTACCGCCGAATTCAACGCCAAGGGCCGCATCCAGCCGGCGCCTCTGCTCCAGGCACTGGCCGAAGGTGGGGCGAAGGACAATGAAATCTGCCTGGAACTCTCCTTCAAGGAACGCGAGCCGAACGATCGCCAGGTCATCCCGCAGATTGCCGAAAGCGTCGCCTTCTGGGCGCCGCATATCGACACCGGCGTCGCCGACTTGAACATCTGAGGCGGAGATCTTTAAAAGGCAGCACTGCGATACGGCGGAATCGCCGCATGACCTTCGAAAAGGAGCCGTGATGACGGACGCCGATGATACGCTTGCCGTGCGTGCTGCCTGGCTTCACTATGCCGGTGGCCTGACGCAGTCCGACGTTGCTCGCCGCCTCGGTGTGCCGTCGGTAAAGGCCCATCGCCTGATCGCCAGAGCGGTCGCCGATGGCGTCGTCAAAGTTACCATCGACGGGGATATCGTCGAATGCGTCGAGCTGGAGATGCGGCTTTCGGAGCGGTTCGGGCTTCAATATTGCGAGGTCGCACCCGATCTCGGCGAGGAAGGCTTGCCGCTGCGTGCACTCGGCCATGCCGGTGCCGGCTATCTCAAGCGCGAGATCGAGCGCGGCGACAATACGGTGATCGGCCTTGGTCATGGCCGCACGCTTTCCGCCGCCGTCCAATATATGCCGAGGGTGAGCGCGAAGAACCTGCGCTTCGTCTCGTTGCTTGGCGGGCTGACACGAAACTACGGCGCCAATCCCTATGACGTGATGCATCGCATCGCCGAAAAGACCGGCGCCCATGCCTATGTGATGCCGGTTCCCTTTTTCGCCAATACCGGCGAGGACCGCGAAGTGCTGAAGGCGCAGCGTGCCGTCAAGGAGGTCTTCGATCTTGCCAACAATGCCGATCTGAAGCTCGTCGGCCTGGGAACTGTCGATGCCGAGGCGCAGCTGGTTTTGTCCGGCATGGTCGAGCCCGGTGAAATCGACGACATCGCTGCCGCGGGCGGCGTCGGCGAAATCCTCGGACATTTTTTCGACGCCGACGGCCATATCCTCGAGACCGCGCTGACGGCGCGCACGCTCTCTGCATCTTTTCCCAAAACCAAGAAAGAGCGGCTCGTGGCGCTGGCGGGCGGACAGTCGAAAGTGGCTGCCATCCGGGCAATTCTGAATAGCCGCCGCCTTTTCGGGCTGATCACCGACGAACGAACCGCCCAGGCATTGCTGAAGTAACACGAAAGCAACAACATTTAATCGCAAAATAACATAATAAATGTTGATTATAACGTGTGTTCTGTTATCTTAACGTCAAACAGGAGTGGAGATCAGGATGAGGCGGGAAGAGCGGCAGCAGTTGATCGTCAACCTGCTCGTCGAAAACAAGACCGTCGATCTCGACGACCTCGCCGATCGCTTCACCGTGTCGAAGATGACGATCCATCGCGATCTCGATGATCTCGAGCTGGCCGGCGTCCTGCGCAAGATTCGCGGCGGCGCGACCATTGACGCCGGAACGCAGTTCGAAAGCGATTTCCGGATTCGCGAGCGCCAGGGCAACGAGGCCAAGCTGGCTATGGCTGAGACCGCGCTGGAACTGGTCGAGCCGGGGATGACGGTGATGGTAAACGACGGCTCGATGGCGGCCGTGCTCGGCGAGATGCTGCTGCAGAAGCGGCCGCTGACGTTGATCACCAACAACGCGGCGATCATGGAGCGGCTGAAAGGCGAAGCCGGCATCACGCTGATCGCGCTTGGCGGCATCTACTCGGCCAAATTCAACGCCTATCTCGGCGTCGTCACCGAGGAGGCATTGTCGCGGCTGAGGGCCGACATAGCCTTCATTTCGACGCCCGCCGTCAGCGGCAAGCTTGCCTATCACATGGACGACAACGTCGTGCGTGCCAAGCGGGCGATGATCGCGTCGTCGACCAGGACCTGTCTTCTGGTCAACCATCAGCGCATCGGCCACACCGCCCTGCATGTCATGGCGGATCTGGCCGACTTCGACGCCGTTATCACCGACAGCGCACCGGACGCCGCTGTCCTCGAGGAATTCGAGCAGGCGGGCATCACGCTCACCATCGCATTAACGCAGGATCCGACATGACCGAAAAGCCGCGCTTCTGGATTGGCACCAGCTGGAAGATGAACAAGACGCTTGCTGAAGCAGAGCACTTCGCCCACGGCCTCGAAGCTGCCGATGCCGCGCGCGACCCGCGTATCCAGCGCTTCGTCATTCCGTCTTTCACAGCGGTGCGCGAGGTCAAGGCGATGCTTGCCAAGACATCGGTGAAGGTCGGCGCGCAGAACATGCATTGGGCCGACCAGGGCGCCTGGACCGGCGAAGTCTCGCCGGTGATGCTGAAGGACTGCAATCTTGATCTCGTCGAGCTCGGTCATTCCGAACGGCGCGAACATTTTGCAGAGACCGACGAGACTGTGGGTCTGAAGACCGAAGCGGCGGTTCGCCACGGTCTCATTCCGCTGATCTGCATTGGCGAGACGCTTTCCGACCGCGAAAGCGGAAAGGCCGCCGACATGCTCGCAACCCAGGTGCGCGGCGCGCTTTCGAAACTTTCCGGCGCCCAGAAAAGCGCCGAAATCCTGCTTGCCTACGAGCCCGTCTGGGCGATCGGCGAGAAGGGCATCCCGGCGACTGCGGATTATGCGGATGCCCGCCAGTCTGAAATCATCGCCGTTGCCGAAACTGTGCTGGGCCGGAAGATCCGCTGCCTCTACGGCGGGTCGGTCAACCCGCAGAACTGCGAAGAACTGATCTCGAGCCCGCATATCGACGGGCTCTTCATTGGCCGTTCGGCCTGGAATGTCGAAGGTTACCTCGACATCCTGGCCAGATGCGCCGCCAAACTCTGAGGAGAGACAATGAAGCTTGCCATTGCAGGAGACAGTGCCGGCGAAGGCCTCGCCAAGATCCTGGCCGACCATCTGAAAGAGCGCTTCGACGTCTACGAAGTCTCGCGCACCAGCGCCGGTGCCGATCCTTTCTACGCCAACCTCTCGGATCGCGTCGCCTCAGGCGTCATCGACGGCACCTACGACAAGGCGATCCTCGTTTGCGGCACCGGCATCGGTGTGTGCATCTCGGCCAACAAGGTTCCGGGCATCCGCGCCGCCCTGACGCACGACACCTATTCTGCCGAGCGTGCAGCGCTTTCCAACAATGCGCAGATCATCACCATGGGAGCCCGCGTCATCGGAACCGAGCTTGCAAAGTCGATCGCTGATGCATTTCTTGCCCAGACCTTCGACGAGAACGGCCGGTCTGCCGGTAACGTCAAGGCCATGGATGATCTCGACGCAAAGTACAGCGCCCGCTGATCCTGCCGCGACCAAGAAAAACGGCTTGTCGGCGGCAAGATGACCTGCATCGGCTGTCTGGCCGAAGAGGTCGATGCGGTTGGCGACCTCGTCAATGCTTGATGTTGTGATCGCCTTGGTCGCCCTCGCCGGCCTTTGCTTTCGTCTTGGCCGTTTGGCAGCTAGCGAGCGACCGACGTCATCGCTCTCCTTAAACTGTCCCTGCTTATTACGGCGGACATAGCGTCGTCGGTGCCGGTATCGATCAGTTCGCGCTTGGTCATGTCATCTATTCCTGTGGTTGCCGTCTTCTTGAATCGCACGCCGTGGCAAAAAGATGCATCGAATCAAGAACATCTCCAGACGCGGAATACGGGAGGTTGTCGTCCGTTAAGTCCTTGAAATTAGATTCGTTTCGCGGCGGAACAATCAGCCGGGTGATTGAGTTGACTCGCGTTGGTTGTGTGAGGGAGTCGCGCAGATGGTTGCCCCGCGGGCGAATTGGAAAGGCTACATCAAGTTTGGAGAAGTTGCGTTTCCCGTCGCGCTCTACACGGCCGCATCCTCGTCCGAACGGATCGCATTCAACACCCTTAACCGAAAGACTGGCAATCGGGTTCGGCGTGAGTTCGTCGACAGCGAAACCGGCGATCCCGTCGAGCGCGAGGATCAGGTCAAAGGTTTCGAGATCGAGGACGGGCGATATGTCGTCCTTGAACCCGACGAAGTCGCGGCCGCGATTCCGAACAGCGATAAGACACTTACGGTCGAGGCGTTCATTCCCTGCGATGAAGTCGACGATGTCTATTTCGACAAGCCATACTACCTTGCTCCCGACAAGTTAGGCGGAGACGCCTATAAACTGCTGCGCGACGGCATGAAAAAGGCCAAGGTTGCTGCAATTGCTCGTACGGTCTTGTTCCGGCGTCTGCGTACCGTTCTCATTCGGCCGCACGGCAACGGCTTGGTCGGCTCCACCTTGAACTATGACTATGAGGTCCGTTCGTCGCAAAAGGCTTTCGAGGAAATGCCGGACCTGAAGATCGAAGGCGAGATGCTGGAACTCGCCAAGCACATCATCAATACGAAGAAAGGTGAATTTGATCCGAAGCAGTTCGATGATCGCTATGAGGAGGCGGTCGCCGAGCTGGTGAAGGCCAAGATCGAGGGCCGTACGCTGCCGAAGAAGAAGGCACCCCCCGCATCAAAGCCGAGCGACCTGCTTCAGGCGCTGCGTGAAAGTGCCGGAATGTCCGCGCCCGCCAAGAACAAGCGCACCGCAGCTAACGCAAATGCCGGAAAAGGTCGCCAGAAGGCAGCGCGTGCTACATCGTCGAAGTCGCGCGGCACCGGCGCCGCTCAACACCGCCGCGCCAGCTGATCGGAGGATGCCATGGCCCTTCGTCCCCACTGGAAAGGCTACCTCAAGCTCTCGCTTGTCACCTGCCCCGTGCAGATGATGCCGGCGACCTCGGAAAACGAGAAGGTCCGCTTCCACACCTTGAACCGAGAGACGCAGAACCGCGTCGTCAGCCATTACGTGGATTCCGTCACCGGCAAGGAGGTGAAGGATGAGGACGAGGTCAAGGGCTATCAACGTGGTGAGAACGAGTACGTCATCCTGGAAGACGAGGAACTCGAAAGTATCGCGCTCGACAGTACCAAGACGATCGACATCGAAGTTTTCGCACCGCGCGACGGCGTCGACTGGATCTGGCTCGATACGCCCTACTATCTTTCTCCGGACGATCCGGTCGGTCAGGAGGCGTTTTCGGTCATCCGCGACGCCATGGCCGCCGAGAATATGGTCGGCATATCAAGACTGGTAATCTCGAGACGGGAACGCGCCGTCATGTTGGAGCCACGCGGCAAGGGCATCGTACTTTGGACGCTGCGTTATGGGGATGAGGTGCGCGATGCAGAGACCTATTTCGAGAGAGTCGATGACCAGCCTGCCGACAGCGAAATGATGCCGCTTGTCCAGCAGCTCATCAAAAAGCAGACGCAGCACTGGAGCCCGAAGATGGTTTCCGATCCGGTTCAGGACAAGCTCCTCGACATCATCGACGCGAAGAAGAAGCAGATGAAAAAGCCGAGCAGGACAACGTCCAAGTCCAAGGAAAAGCAAGAGCCGGCACCAAGCAATGTCATCAACATCATGGATGCCCTGCGCAAGTCGGTCGAAGCGGAAAACCGCCCGGGGAGGCGCTAGGCCTGATCATGACGCGCTCGCGCCGCCCAATTCTGCCCTTGCTTGATGAATCTCACTCAACGCTGCAGTCTCGTCCGATCCGCAAGCGCGATCCTGACCAGCCCAGTCTGCCCTTCGATCCAATGCCGACGCGCATTGAGCCGTGCCTCGCACTGCTGAAGCCGACTGTGCCCCTGGGGCCGGATTGGCTCTATGAGGTGAAGTTGGATGGCTATCGATTGGCAATCTACGTAGAGCCGAAGGGCGTGCGGGTCATCACCCGCGGCGGCCATGACTGGACCCACCGCTTCCCCACCATCGCCGCCGCAGCGAGAGAGCTTGGCGTAACAACCGCCATTCTCGACGGCGAGGCCGTTGTACTCGATGATCACGGCCGATCGGATTTTGGCGCCCTGCAACGTTCGCTCGGCGGGCGGGGCGGCAAGCGGGTGTCGACCGAGTCAATCCTCGTTGCCTTCGACCTTCTCTATCTCGATGGACACGTTCTGACAGGCACCGAGCTTGACGTGCGCCGACACCTGCTTGAAGACCTAATACCGGACGGCGACAATCAGACGATCCGCATCTCCGAGGAGATAGATCTGCCTGCCGAAGAGCTCCTTGAGCACGCCTGCCATCGTCATCTGGAAGGCATCATTGCCAAGCATCGCGACCGACCCTATCGCAGCGGTCGCACCGGCGATTGGCTGAAAATCAAGTGCGTCCAGAGCGAGAGCTTCATGATCGTCGGCTATGAGCAGTCTGCATCCGCCCGCGGCGGCATCGGCAGCCTATTGTTGGCCGGCAGACGAGGCCTCGATTGGATTTACGTTGGCTCCGTCGGAACCGGTTTCACTGCCAGCGACGCTGAATACCTGAAAAAGACGCTGGACCGGTTGAAGACGAGCCGGCCGGTTATTCCCCTGAAGGGCAAGCGCCTCGTCCTCGTGCAGCCGACGTTGATCGCCGAGATCGAGTTTCGTGGCTGGACGGATGACGGCAATCTCCGCCACGCCTCCTACAAGGGGCTGCGTGAGGTTCAGGACAACGCCGCCGTCTTCGATATGGCCTAAAATCCTCCTGCTCTAAGGTCAAAACGCCGATCAGAGATTCTCCAGAAGAAGCCCAAAACTGGGCCGCCATTCGAATATATCGACGCTCGCGTAAACGCCGGAGCGGACGAAGGGGTCTCCTGCGCTGAAGGCCTCGAACTCGGCGAGCGTTTCGACTTGCGCCATCACGATTGCGGTGGAACCCTTGCCCTCCGCCGGCGCTGCGGAAGGTCCGGACAGCAGGATGCGGATCGCCGCGCCATGCAGATAGGCCTTGTGCTCATCGAGAAATCTTGAGCGTTCGGCAGCCTTGCCGGGGTCGGATACCGCATAGCGGGCGACGATCATTGTCTATTCTCCACCGGCGTCAGCACGAAATCGAAATCGGAGCGCCAGACCGTCGGGTGATCGACACGCTGGAAAGGCGCGACCAGGCTGTTTTTCACCCCGAACACCGTATCGGATTCCAGATAGCGATCGTCGCCGACAAACGTGTGGGTTACGAGTTTCTGATACCCTGAAGCCGTGATCAGGTAATGGGTATGGGCAGGACGGAAGGGATGGCGGCCGAGCGACGTCAGCATCTGGCCGACCGGGCCATCATCCGGGATCGGATAGGAAACCGGCTTTATGCCGACAAAGCTATAGGCTCCATCTGCGCCGGTGACGAAAATGCCCCGGTTGTTCCACTTCGGCTGAATATCCGGCTGCTGAACGTCGTAGAAGCCATCGGAATTATCCGACCATACATCGATCCGGGCTCCCTCGATCGGATTGCCGTTAAGATCGAGCACCCGCCCGATGAAGAGACAGCTCTCGCCCTTGCCGTCGAGCGAGATGTTTTCACCCATCTGCCGTACGGGCGCACCTTCGACATGGAACGGTCCGAACACGGTATTTTCCGTGGCGCCTGGCGGACGCCGGTTGTTGATCGCATCCACCAGCATCGACAAACCTAGCGTATCGCTGAGCAGGATGAACTCCTGTCGCTCGTCATGGCAGAGATGGCCGGTTCGGGTCAGGAAGCCTATGGCCAACTCCCATTCCTCCTGGGTCAGGCTGATATCCTTGGCAAAGGCATGCAGGTGTTTGACAAGCGACGCCATGACTTCGGCAAGGCGCGGATCAACGCCCTGCCCCATCCGCGAGTTGACGGCTTCCACGGATCTCTCTTCAGTGAAATATTCAGGCACGTGGCCATCCTCCAAAAGCATTAACGCGGCCGCGCGCCCTCCCAGGCGCTCTGCAACAAAGCCCGGATCGCTTTCCGTTCGATCGGGCGCGGGTTCCAGTAGGGGTTCCGGGCGGCGAGTTCCGCCGCATGGTCCAGATCGACTTCCTTCATACCCAGATCTCGCAGCGCCAGAGGGGCGCCGATCGAAGCGGCAAAATCATAAAGACCGCTGCCCAGCGAGCCGCCAAAAAGATCGGCAGCGGGCTTTAGCGCATCCGCTGCGGCTGCGGCGTTGTAGGCGGCAGAATGGGGAAGAATGACCGCATGGGTTTCGGCATGCGGCAGGTCGAAGCTACCGCCCAGCGTATGGCAAAGTTTGTGATGCAGGGCCATTCCAACTGCTCCGAGCACCGTGCCGCACAGCCAGGAACCGTAAAGCGCTTCGCTTCGCGGCTCGATGTCCCCAGGTGCATTGGCGATTTGAGGCAAAGCCTGCTTCAGCGCGCGCAAACCCTCGACCGCCATCATTGACGAAATGGGATTGCGATCCTGCGCGTAGAGACCTTCGACCGCATGAGCCATCGCATTGAGCCCGCTGCTGACGCTGATGTTGACCGGCAATCCCAATGTCAATTCGGGGTCGTAGATCACCACTTCGGGTAGGATGCCGGCCCCGCGGACCGTCGTCTTCTGCCCGTTCTCTGTCTGGCCGAGGATCGGTGTAACCTCCGACCCCGCATAGGTCGTCGCCACCACGATTTGCAGCGCGTCATTGCGATAGGCGATCGCCTTGCCGAGACCGATCGTCGATCCGCCGCCGATCGCGACGACGCAATCGGCGCCGGCTGCGTTATATGCTGCCATCGCGCGCTCGGTCACATCGACCGGCGTATGCATCGTCGCATCGTGGAATAGTCCCGCCGCAAGCGGGCCGAGGGATGCGGCGATCCGTTCAGCCTCCGCTTTCTGGTGCGGGGTCGAAAGGATCAGGGCGCGCTTGCCGCCCCGTCCTGCAATCGCATCGGCGAGACGGCTCAACGAGCCGCTCCCGAATATCACCTGGGCCGCGCTGACCGTGTATCTGAAAGGTGCGACCATGCTATCGATCGAGTTTGAAGAGTGAAACTGCGTTGGTGCGACCGATCTTCAGACGGTCGGCTTCGGAGATGGTGGCGCTGTCGAACCAGTTTGCAGCATGGTCGATGTTCTCGAATGGCCAGTCTGCCGAGAACAGAATTCGGTCTGCGCCGATTTCCAGCATAGCATCGATCAACGATTGCGTGCGGAAATTCCCTGACGTCGTGATGTAGAAATTCTCGTTGAAATAATCGGCAATCGGGCGTTTGGCCGGATAGCTCTTTTCCACCTTGACCCACGCATTCCGGTTGTCGATGCGCCACATCATGTATGGCAATCCCTCGCCCATGTGGCCAACGATGATCCGCAAAGCCGGATGTTCGTCAAACAGGCCGGATCCCATCAGGCGCAGCGCATGAACGGCAGTCTCCTGCGCGAACGCCCATGTCGGACCCATTAGCCAGGAATGGCCAGCATAGATCCGGCTATCCTGCGGCAGCGGGTTGCGCGGATGCAGATAGAAGGGAACGTTGAGCTTTTCGACTTCGGCCCAGAACGGACGGTATTGCGGCAAGTCGTAGTAAAGCGGCGTCGTTCCGTCGCCTTCCTGCGAAAAACCATTGACCAGGGCGCCGACGAAACCCATCGTTGTCACGCAGCGCTGCAATTCCTGCGCGGCCGCATCCGGATCCTGCAGAGGCAAAGCTGCAAATCCTAGGAAACGGTTCGGGTTCTTGACGCATTGCTCCGCCAGAAAGTCGTTGGCGCGTCGGGAAATCTCCAGGGCCTTTGCCCTATCCGGGATCGCCTGCACGGCCGGGGCGTTCAGCGACAGGATCATTTTCTCGATGCCGTGGGCATCCATCAGCCGCAAACGCTTTTCCTGGATATCCAGGAGACGGGCGGACAGCTCCGTCCAGTAGTCGCCCGGCACGAATCCAGCCGAATCCTGCAGTGTCTCGGGAATGGCGAAATGTTCTTCAAGCGCGATCTTGCCTTGCACGATATGTTCTCTTTCCTGTCTTGAATCGAAATGCTGAGGATGGCGGATCAGAATTGTCCCTTGGGCGGAAGACCGAGCAGCTGCTGGCCGGCCATGGTGCCGACGGCATCCCAATTCATGGAAATGTGGCGCCCGACGGCATTTGCATCGCGCCACGCCCGCTGGACGGGGTTGGACATCTGGAGGCCGAGGCCGCCTGTCGATGCATTGAGTGCTTCGACGGCCCGAAGCGCCAGGCTGACCGCAAAGGACTGGCTCCGCCGGGCCAGAATCCGATCGTCCTCGGTGATCTCGCCGGTACCATCTTCGCGGGCCTGGGCTAGTTGCTGCGCCCGGGCAATATCGCGCAGAATGATTTCGCGGGCGGCATCCACGGATGCGGAGGCTTCCGCCACGCGAAGTTGGATCGTCGGAAACTCCGCGATCTTGTTGTTGCCGCCGGCCACTGCGCCACGTGTCACACGGGTCCCGATCTGGTCGATATAGCTATCCAGTGCGCCCTTGGCCGCACCGACGGCCGCGCTGCCGAGGCAGAACGGAACTCCCATGAGGAGCGGAATGTTGAAAAGCCCGATACCCTTGTAGCCACGTCCGCCCGGCGTTCTGCCGGAGGTCGCATCCGGAAAGCTCAATATGCGGTATTCGGGAACGAAGACATCCTTAAGGATCAGGCTTTTTGAGCCGGTGCCCGCGAGGCCGACCACGTCCCAGGTTTCGGCGATGGTATAGTCGCTGGCGGGAACCAGAAGAAACGCCGGTACAGGACGTTCCCCCTCGCCGTTTGGCGGAATGATCGCCGCACAGAGCGCCCATTGGGCATTTTCGCATCCGCTCGCAAAGGCCCAATCGCCGGATAGCCGGAACCCCCCCTCGACACGTTCCGCCATACGGACCGGCGCGTAGGAACCGCAGAGCAGCGCATCCGGATCGCTGCCCCACACCTCCTGCTGAACCCTTTCATCGAACATGGCAAGGAGCCATTGATGCGCGGAAAGGAGGCCGGCAACCCAGCCGGTGGAGGCGCAGGCCGACGATAGCTCGATATTTGCATCGACAAGCTCGGCAAAGGATCCTTCGTCGCCGCCGAAACGGGCCGGCTTGACGATATCGAAATAGCCGGCGGAGCGCAGCAGATCGATAGCGCGCGCCGGCACACGGCCGGATTTTTCCGTATCGCGCGCGCCGGCACGGATTTCGTCCAGCACCGGGGCGATGCGATCTGCAAGACATGCGGTCTTGACCCGCGCCGAGGCGGGAAACAGGGCGGCTGTATTGTTCATGGAACTACCTTCAGTTCTGGGATGCAGGAAGCGCGTGCTGTGGCGCGCAATATTTCGAATTCTCGTACATCAGCGCGATCGTATTTTCGGAATGGCGTGTATCCACCACCTGCCCGATGAAGATCGTATGCGTTCCATAGGGAACTGCGCCCATGCGGCGGCAGACAACCGAGGCATGAGCGGAATTCAGCACCATCATGCCGCGCTCATGGCGAACCCAATCGGCAGCGTCGAACCGACGCTCAGGCGCAATCTTGCCGCTGAAACCTTCCGATACGGCTGCCTGCCTGTCGGTCAGAATGCTGACTGCGAATTCCGGCACCTCAAGCAGCATGTCATGCAGGTAGGTGCGATTGTTCAGGCAGATGATGAGAGATGGCGGATCCATCGAAAGTGATGTGACGGCGGTGGCCGTCATTCCATGATCCGCACCGTTGCGGCAAGCAGAAATGACCGTCACCGTCGCCGGGAAACGGCGCATGGTCGATCGAAACGCATCGCTGATGGGTGCGGGGGCCGGCGCTATGCCGAGGGCAGCAGTGGCAGACATGATTTCCTCCCGTGTCTCCTTAGCTTCCAGATTATTGCATTTGCAACTATTGTCAATGCAAGTTTATAAATTGAGCGGGAAAATGCTTGCCTTACTCAGCCTTTCTCGACGGCTGAAAGCCAATCGTGTTGTCATTCCGGTCATTTAGGTGCATGTCGGAGAGAGCCCTCAGCAAGCGAAATCCCGCCAGCAGACAGAGACATGTACAAACTTACCGATTCCGTTCCTTATCTTCTCAATCGCGCCGGCGTGCGGATAGCCGAGGTGTTCGCGCAGAGAATCGCCGAAGACAATCTCAGCGTGGCGATGTACCGGGTTCTGGCCATGCTCAAGGAGCGCCGCGAGAGCACCCTGGGGGATCTCGCCGACGTCGTCTCTGTCGAGATTTCGACGCTGTCGCGCCTCGTCGGCACACTGGCCAAACGCAAGCTGGTGTCGAGAACACGTCCGGAAGATAATGGCCGCATCGTCATCGTAAGGCTGACCCCGCAGGGCGAGGCGCTGACCGAAAGGCTCATGCCGCTTGCCGTCGAGCTTGAACGCACCGCGGTTCAGGACATGTCGGACGAGGAGGTCGCAGCACTGAAGAAGGCGCTGCGCCGCATGCACAGCAACCTGCCGGCAATGTCCGGAAAGGGAAAAGTTGCGAGCTGAAAAGTTTGCAGTTGCAAATATTTTATTCGCAAGTATTTAATAGCGTGTCATCGTTGTCTTGACATAGCCCGTTTGCGGGTGAGTCTGGCGCTGGGAGGAACCACGCCGGCAACGATCCAGGAGGATTTGTACACGGATCGACGCGGACCTGCCGCTGGCAGGAGCGTACTTCCTGTACGCAAATGTATGGGGAGGGAACATTGGCCATACAAGATCTCGCTATTATCAACGAACGCGTTCGCAGCCCGAATATCATCATCGCCCTTTGCGGTCTGCTGATCCTGTTCGACGGCTATGACCTGATCGTTTACGGCGCAGTCGCGCCGGCTTTGCTCGGTGAAGCCAGTTGGGGCCTGACGCCGGGCATGGTCGGACGGGCTGCCTCCATCACCCTGTTCGGTATGCTGCTGGGCGCTCTCGTTGCCGGAACACTTGCTGACAGGATAGGTCGTCGCAAGGTCATCATCGGCAGTCTGCTGAGCTTTTCCGTGATGATGATCGGCAGCGGTCTTGCGCCGAACTTTCTCGCTTTCGAGGGAACACGTTTTCTCGCCGGCCTGGGCCTTGGAGCTCTTTTTCCCACGGTAACCGCTTTGATCATCGAGTTTTCTCCGCCGAAACGGAAGGCAATGGCCTATTCGATTGCTCTTCTGGGTTACCTGGCCGGCGGCATCATCTCGGGTATCCTCGGAATGCTGCTGATACAGAAATACGGATGGCGTCCACTGATGATTATCGGCGGTGCACCGATCCTGCTTCTGCCTTTCTTCATCCGTCTCATCCCCGAGTCCCCCGAATGGCTGGCAACGAAGAACCGCCAGACCGAAGCGAACCAGATTGCAAACCAGTACGGGCTGCCCAATCCTATAGCCAGGCCTGCTGCGTTTCGACAAGTGGGCATCCGGTCGCTGTTTTCCGAAGGTCGCCTGCTGCCGACATTGAACGCATGGGGCATTCACTTCTGTTCGCTTCTGCTCACATTCGGCATGGTCAACTGGCTTCCGACCATCATGAACAAGATGGGCTATGACCTCGGTTCTGCCCTCCTCTTCTCCGTAACGCTCAACCTCGGAGCGGCCGTCGGCCTCCTGATCGGCGCAAGGATTGCCGACCGCGGAAATGTCAAAATAGTCGTGGCTGGGATGTTTCTTCTCGGTGCCTGCTCGATCTGGTTGCTGACGCAGGTGGATCAGGGCCTCCAGGTTTATGGTCTCGTCGCACTTGCCGGTACGGGAACGATCGGTACGCAGATCCTCGCCAACGTTCTCGTTGGAAACCTCTATCCGGTCGAGATCCGCGGAACCGGCCTTGGTTTCTCGCTCGGCATCGGCCGTATCGGAGGCATGATAGGACCGGCCATCGGCGGTGCGGTTCTGGGTGCAGGCCTGGCTCCGCAGTGGAACTTCTACATCTTTGCATCCGTCGGAGTCTTGGGATGCGTCCTCGCACTCATGACATTGCTGTATCGCAAAAAGGCTGATTGACGCCCAGATTGTCGGCAGGTCTGGCATCCAGAACCTGCCGGCAATGGCTCCCGCACGCCGGCGGTCGAGCAGGTCGGCTAGATCGCCCTGATGAAACGAGCTAAATAGTCGACGAAGCAGCCGAGATCCCGTATGCCGCTCATATGTCGATCCGACAGGCAATAGAAAGTCATAACGATGGCAAATTCACCCCGCAGACCTGTCAATCCAATGGATGCTGCCGAAGCATTGTTCAAACCCGCGAAGAAGAAGCCGGAGCAGGCTGTTGAGCGGCCGGCGCTGCCGAATACAAAGGAGCTCGTTTCGCTCAAGATCGACAGTGATGTGCTTGCCTATTTCCAGGAAGATGGCCCTGGCTGGCAGGATCGGATCAACGATATATTGCGCGCCGCGATGAAGAACAGGCTCTGACCCTGTTGCACCATCTTGTCCGCCACGGGTGGTCGTTGTGATGCCGAATGCACTGCACCGGCTTCTCCGCAGCGGCGTTGTCCATGTTCTATTCGCCTCTTTGGCAATGGGCAGCTGGGCGGTCTTCGCCAATCGCGCGCACGCCATGCCATTGCCGCTCTATGCCGGGCTTGTGCAGGGTACGATATCCGCCTGCCTGACGCTTTTCCTGAAATCTGTGATAGACTGGCTTTCCAAGCGTTTCGTCGGATCTGCGCGATTTTGGGCGCCGCCTCTCATTGCTTGTCTCGGCTCAGCCAGCATTCTCGTGGCAATCCATGCGGCGACCGGCACACCGGAAATACTCAAGACCATCGCATTTCCGCTGCTCGTATCGACGAGCTATGCCGCAATTTACAATTATTCGATCTCGGCAAGACGAGGTTTCGATACATGATGGGAAGGCCCCTGATCCCATCTTGCGGACACTCCTCCTGCACACGATAACAGGCAGTCGCAACTGCTGCAGGAGCAAGAGGCGTGTCCGCGGAAAGGCTGTCACTCCTTTACCGCGCCGGTCATCGATGAGACGTAGTAGTCCACGAAGAACGAGTAGAGGATGACCACCGGGAGCGAGCCGAACAATGCGCCCGCCATCAGTGCCCCCCATTCGAAGACGTCGCCGCGCACCAGTTCGGTCAGCACGCCGACCGGGATGGTTTTGTTTTCCGACGACTGGATGAAAGTCAGCGCATAGATGAATTCGTTCCAGGACAGCGTGAAGGCGAAGATGCCAGCTGAAATCAGCCCCGGCACGGCGAGCGGCAGAATGATCTTGGTGAGAATCTGCCACCTGTTGGCGCCGTCCACCAGCGCGCTTTCCTCCAGCTCGAATGGAATCGAGCGGAAATAGCCCATCAGCAGCCAGGTGCAGAAGGGAATTAGGAAGGTCGGATAGGTGAAGATCAGTGCCAGCCGCGAGTCATAGATCCCGAGCTTGAAGACGATGAAGGCCAGCGGGATGAAGAGGATCGACGGCGGCACGAGATAGGCGAGGAAGATGACGAGGCCGACCGAACGCGAGCCGGTGAAGCGGACACGCTCGATGGCATAGGCGCCAAAGACCGAGGCTACCAGCGAGAGAAAGGTGGAGCAGACCGCGACCAGCATCGTGTTCCACAGCCAGCCGGGATAGGAGGTTTCGAGGAACAGGTATTTGATGTGCGCGAGCGTCGGTCCCACCACCCAGAACGGGCTGTAATTGCTGTAGTCGGTCAGCTGTTCGTTCGGCTTCACCGCGGTGATCGCCATCCAGTAGAACGGAAAGAGCAGAACGAAGACGAAGACGGCCATTGGCAGGTAGAGCATCACGATCCGCCGCGGCAGACGGTTCAGATAGCTCATGCCTTCGGCATTGTCGGTCACGACTTGATTGGCGGCGCTTGAATTTATCGACATCGTCATTCTCTCCTCTAATCCTGGCCGCCCTGTTGCCATTTGCGCCGTTGCAGCCCGAAGAAGCTGAACATGATGGCGCCGAGCAGGAAGGGCACCATGGCGACCGCGATGGCCGCACCCTCGCCGAGCTGACCGCCGGGAATGCCGCGCTGGAAGGATAGCGTCGCCATCAGATGCGTCGCGTTGACGGGTCCCCCCTTGGTCAGCACGTAGATGAGCTGGAAATCGGTGAAGGTGAAGAGCACCGAGAAGGTCATCACCACGGCGATGATCGGCGTCAACATCGGCAGTGTCACGTAGCGGAAACGCTGCCAGCTCGTGGCGCCGTCGAGTGAGGCGGCCTCCTGCAGCGACGCCGGAATGGTCTGCAGCCCCGCAAGCAGCGAGATCGCCACGAAGGGAATGCCGCGCCAGACATTGGCGACGATGACGGATATGCGCGCATTTATGGGATCGCCGAGGAAGTTGATCGGTCCGCTGATCAGCCCCAGTTGCATCAGCGACCAGGAGATGATCGAGAATTGGGAATCGTAGATCCACCAGAAGGCGAGCGCCGAAAGCACTGTCGGCACCACCCAGGGAAGCAGCACGATTGCCCGGAAGAAGGATTTGAACGGCAGATGCTGGTTGAGCAGCATCGCCAGCCAGAGGCCGAGCGCGAATTTTAGCACCGAGGCGACGGAGGTATAGAGAATGGTGTTGAAGACAGACAGCCAGAAGACGCCGTCGTCCATCAGGAACTGGTAGTTCTCCAGCCCGATGAAGATGCCGTCGCGGCCGATCCTCGTGTCGGTGAAGCCGAGCCAGACGCCGAGCCCCAGTGGATAGGTGAGAAAGCAGACGAGGAACACCGCCGCCGGCAGCATGAACAGGAAGCCCAGCACATTGTTGTTCTGCAGGAGCGAAGAGATCGGCCCGCGTCTATCCTCCGGATTCACCATCGACATTGCTTATCTCCAGATTACGTTTTGAACTCGCAGAGTGCTTGCGGCATGCCGTAGCCGGCATGCCGCTTGCTTTGACGCGCGGCTCAGACGCGATAGTAGCGGTTTGCCCGCCGTTCAGCTTCCTTCATCGCATCTTCGGGCGACATCTGGCCGGTGACGGCCGCCGCATACATGTCGACCAGAACGTAATCGGCCATGGTCGCAGCCGAGGCATAGCCGAGTGGGCCGGCATAGCCGTTCGGGCGCAGCTTTTCCGAGGCACGTGCATAAGGCGCGTGGATCGGATCGGATGTCCAGATCGGGTTCTTGGCGAAAGCCTTGAGCGGCTGGCAGCAATAGGCACTTGAGCCCTGGATCCAGGCATTCATCTGGTCGGCTTCCATCATGAACTTGATGTAGGCCTTCGCCGCCTCCGGATACTTCGTATGCTTGAAGAGAAGCAGTGAGCTCGTCTGGAAAAGCTCGACGCTTTGGCCAACCGGGCCGACGGGGAAATTCGTCGTGCGGATGTCCTTGGCGATCTCGGCGAGCTTCGGGTCGTTCTTGGCCGTGTAATAGACCGAGACGCCGTTGGCGATCAGCGACACCTGGCCTGCGAGGAAGGCGCGGTTGTTGTTGACGTCCTGCCAGCTTTCCGTGCCCGGAATGAAGGTCGCATAGAGCTCCTTGGCATAGTTGATCGACTCCAGCGTTTCCGCGCTGTTGATCGTCACCTTGCCGCCTTCGTCGACCATCTTGCCGCCGTGGCTCCAAAGCAGCCAATGGGCGTAGTTGTTGCCGTCGCCGACGGCCTTGCCGTGCGGGAAGCCGGCCGGCGTGCCCTTGGCTTTCATCGCCTTGCAAAGCTCGAGGAAGCCTGCCGTGTCTTTCGGGAACTCGCTGAAGCCGGCTGCCTTCACGTGAGTGTCGCGATAGACCACCGCATTGCCGATTGCCGCCAGCGGCATGGCGATGAAGGTGTCGCCGCGCGCCGCATAGCCCTTCACACCGTCATACCAGCCGCCATACTTGTTTCCGAGATAGTTGGCGAGCTCGGTCAGGTCGACCAGCTTGTCGGGATACTGATGAGCGTCGTCGAACCAGCACATGATGAGGTCCGGGCCGGAACCGACATTGGCCGCGACGGCAGCCTTCGGGCGGATATCTTCCCAGCTTTCCTTGTCAATGCGCACCTCAACGCCGGTCGCTTCGGTGAACTTCTTGGTGTTTGCAATCCAGGCCTCCTCGTCGCCCTTGACGAAAGGTGTCCAGCGCAGCAGCCGCAGGCTGGCGCCGCTTTCCGGCGTGTAGGTCGGTTCGGCCTGCGCGAAGGTCGGCCGGATGCCGAGGCCGGCGGCGCCGGCAACGGCAGCCGAGGCGGCAAGAAAGTCACGTCTCTTAAACCTCATGATATTCCTCCTCTTCAAAAAAGCGGGTGCGAACTCCCCACCATTCACCTCCCGCTTGGTGAACGACGGTCCTTGCATCCCTGAAACGGGGTGCTGCCGGCCTGCGGGCGACGGGGGCTCCTCCGCCCCGCGCAGCCGCTGGACGGCATCAGTCGGTCAGTCTCCGGCCGCTCTCGGCATCGAAGAGATGAACATGCGCGGCGTCGATCGCAACGCGCAGGGTCTCGCCCGGCCGCGCGCTGACGCGTTCGCGGAAGACGCAGCTGAGATCGCTGCCGCCGAGCCTGAGGATAAGATGCGTCTCGTAGCCAGTCGGCTCGATCACCACGATTTCACCGGGCAGGCCATCGGCATCGAGCAGGATGTATTCCGGGCGCAGCCCATAGACGAGGTCGCGGCCCAGGGCGTCGGCAGGCGGATTGGAAACCGGGAGCGTCGTGCCATCCGGCGCCTTGAAACTTTTAGGGTTTTCGGGGTCGAGCCTGCCCTTGATCATGTTCATCGCCGGCGAGCCGATGAACCCGCCAACGAAGAGATTGGCCGGCTTGTCGTAAAGCTCGAGCGGCGTGCCGATCTGCTCGACGACGCCGTCATGCATGACGACGATCTTGTCGGCCATGGTCATGGCCTCGATCTGGTCATGGGTGACGTAGACCGTCGTCGTTTTCAGCCGCTGGTGGAGTTCCTTGATTTCGGCGCGCATGGCGACGCGCAGCTTCGCATCGAGGTTGGAGAGCGGTTCGTCGAACAGGAAGACTTCCGGATCACGGACGATCGCCCGCCCCATGGCGACACGCTGGCGCTGGCCGCCGGAAAGCTGGCGCGGATAACGGTCGAGCAATTTGTCGAGACCGAGGATGCCGGCGGCATATTTCACCCGCTTCTCGGCTTCCGCCTTCGGCGCCTTGTTCAGCATCAGCGAGAAACCCATGTTCTGCTCCACCGTCATATGCGGATAGAGCGCATAGTTCTGGAACACCATGGCGATGTCGCGGTCCTTGGGCGGCAGCGTGTTGACCACGCGCCCGCCGATCTTGATCTCACCGCCGGAAATATTCTCAAGTCCCGCCAGCATCCGCAGAAGAGTGGACTTTCCACAACCCGACGGGCCGACCAGGATCACGAACTCCCCGTCGGCAATGTCGATGTCCACGCCTTTGATCACCGGAAATGACCCGAATGATTTCCGCACATCCGCGAATTGAACGCCTGCCATACCCACTCCTCCCAGAAATCGAGCGCTACATGCTATGTCTTCGTATTTTCGTATATCTTGCCGGCGGCCTTATCTTCTCAAGTCCTTCTGCCGCTGCAACCTCGCATATGCGGGTGTTCCATGGCGGTCATCTCCTCCTATCGGGCGATTTTAGCCCACCTCAATCTCATCCGGACGCACCCGGAGCGTCTTCGGCGAGATAGACCTCGATCAGCTCGTCCACCGTGGTTTCGGCGGAAAAACCCAGTGGCGTGGCGCGTTCGGGCGTAAAGGACTTCGGCCATCCGGCGACGATCCCTTCAATGACCTCGTCGCGGCGACGATCGATCAAGTCCGCCGCCTCGGGACCGGCAGCACGGCGCAAGGCGGCAATCTGGTCGGCAACGGTGGCGGCGACGCCTGGCATGGTGAGCGTGCGCCGAACACCCAGCGCCGCCGTGTCGAGCGTCGCAGCATGGATCAGGAACTTGATGGCGGATCGCGGGCTTGCCAGCCAGTGCTTGACCGTTTCTTCGACCGGAAGAACAGCCCGCTGGCCTGCGAGCGGTTCACGCAGGATTCCGGAAAAGAAGCCCGATGCGGCGGCGTTCGGCGCACCCGGCCGGATCACGATCGTCGGCAACCGAATTCCGACGCCGTCGATAAAGCCGCGCCGCGAATAGTCGGCAAGTAGAAGCTCGGATATCGCCTTCTGGACTCCGTAGCTGGTCAGAGGCGCCAGCACGTAATCGTCGGGAATGGGATCGGGAAACGGCGAGCCATAGACCGCGATCGACGAGGAGAATACGAAGCGGGGAACATAGGCTTGGCGGGCTCCTTCCCGGCGGATCGCTTCCAATAGCGATCGCGTGCCGTCCAGATTGACCCGGTAGCCGAGTTCGAAATTGCGCTCGGCTTCGCCGGAAACGATCGCGGCAAGATGGAAGATCACGTCAGCCCGGC
>NZ_VSZV01000324.1:49929-49998 GCF_008919455.1 Rhizobium sp. PEPV16 | reverse complement strand
GACAAAACCCGCTCCAAACTCGCGCCCAGAACACAAACCAGCAATCCGCTAATCCGCTTGAGTTTCTTT
>NZ_VSZV01000324.1:33967-49889 GCF_008919455.1 Rhizobium sp. PEPV16 | reverse complement strand
TCAACACACCCAACCAAAGTTTTTTGACATTTTTGTAACAGGTTGATTCGGCTGGCATTTTTGTCGGTCGATATTATCCACAGGGCGCCCTTTCGGGACGGATTCCCGAAAATTCCTTTACCGGCTGGTCAAAAATCCATCGGAAAGTCGTTCTCAACGACCGAAAGATAGCGAGAAAACAGGATCTTGCGCGAAATTATGGTTAACGGAGGATTAAAGTGCCTGCGACCGGCGAGCTTTAAATTTCCGTCACAAATCAGCGGCTGAGATTTCGGAACCTATCACCGAGTTGGGTGTTGTCTTTCCCATTGAAGGAAGGAGACCGACATGGCTGCCAATACCGATGATATCAGAGCATCCGTCAGCAAGGACATCGCCGCACTCCAACAGGAAGTCTCGCGCCTGCAGAAGATGATTTCCGCTCAGGGAGCCGAAGCCTATTACGAAGTGCGCGGCCGCGCCGGCAAGGTTTATGACGAAGCCCTGCCCCGGGCAAAGAACGCCGTCGCCCAGATCCGGGCCGAAGGTGTGGCTGCTGCCGACGCCGCCCGCGAGCATCCGACCGCAACGACCACTGCCCTGGTGCTTGCGGGCGCCATTGGCTTTCTTGCCGGATACCTGCTCTCCGGCAGTTCGCAGCCGCAGCCTCGCCATTGGTGGCGCTGAACACGCCATACCGCCTCATAAACCAGCTTTTTGCGCACCCGCCGATCCGTTTTTCGGCAGGGTGCGTAAATGCTTATGTCTTAGAAAAACCAATTTTTAATGCCAGCTATGGGAACATAAAAAACGAAGGGAGGACTACCATGGAAAACAAGAGGGCCAACTGCATTATCGAAGTCAGTGTCGACAGCGCCAATGGCCGCTATGCGGTCGGCATCATGAATATGCGCCAGGCACTCGATCTGCCGGAAATGCCTAGTCTGTCCTACACCCATCCGGATCCGGTCAAGGCCGCCGCCGGTATCGTCGTCAGCCGCAAGGAACTGGCCGGCTTCATGGTCTGCCGCTGAGGCAGTGCCACCCTAACAAAGCCGCGACGGCGCTTTATCCAAAGCGCTGAGCCCTTTTGCGGCGGCTGTTATTCCCCTCGTTTTTTATTCACGCTGCTGGCATCCTTCTGTCGTTCATGCCAAGAAAACGGCATCAAAAGCAGGATAAGGATGGCAGATGAGGGAGCGGCGCCCACCGCACAAGACGCGTGAACGGACAAAGCCCGCCGATAACGCCGCGGCCAAACGGGTTACCCTTCCCCGTGCCCTTTCCAAGCTCGGTTATTGCTCCCGCACGCAGGCCGAACGCCTGATCGCCGAAAATCGTGTTGCGGTTGACGGCCGAACGGTCAGCGATACTTCCGCATGGGTCGATCTTGCCACGGCAAGCATCAGCATCGACGGCCTTGTCATCGCTGCCGAAGCGAAAATCTATCTGATGCTCAACAAGCCCCGCGGTCTCGTCACCACCCGCCACGATCCCGAAGGCAGGCCGACGGTCTATGATTGCCTCAAGGATTTCGACATCCCGCATCTCACTCCGGTCGGCCGGCTCGACAAGGCCAGCGAGGGCCTGCTGCTTTTCACCAACGACACCGAATTCGCCCAGATCCTGCTCGACCCGGTCACGCATGTGACGAAGACCTATCATGTCCAGATCGACCGCATCATGGACGACGAGGACATTGCCGCCATGACATCGGGCATCCGCCACGACGGCGAACTGCTGACGGCAACCACTGCGCGGCGCCTGCGCCAGGGCGACAGGAATTCATGGATCGAGGTCGAGCTCGACGAGGGCCGCAACCGCCAGATCCGCCGCATGCTGGAGGCGCTCGGCACCGAATGCCTGCGCCTCGTGCGCGTCGCAATCGGTGGGCTCGAACTCGGCGAACTGCCGAAAGGCGCCGTGCGTGCGCTGACCGAACCGGAATTGCAGGCACTGCGCCGGAAAACCGGCATGGAAAGGACGAGACGCAATTGACTGCTGTGACGGAGATGGCGCCGCACGATTTCTGGCAGGAGCTTCACCCGCCCGGCACCTTTGCCGGCGATGGGGAATTCACCTCCTTCTTTGTCGCCACGCTCGAAGACGGCCGCCAGCTTCGCCTGCCGATCCGTGAGTTGACGGATGGCGGCCAGGCTCTCGCCTCGCTGATTGTCAACCAGGCGAGCTTCGCCGTGCTCGATGTGCTCGCCGAAAGCCTCGCCGAAAAGATCAGGCCCATGCGCATCGACGTCGTCGCCGGCCTGCCGACGCTCGGCCTGACGCTGGCCGCTGCCGTGGCGCAGAAGCTCGGCCATAGCCGATACGTTCCGCTCGGCACCTCGCGCAAATTCTGGTATCGCGACGAGCTTTCCGTCGCCCTGTCTTCGATCACCACGCCGACACAGCAGAAACGTCTCTATATCGATCCGCGCATGCTGCCGCTGCTGCAGGGACGACGCGTCGCACTCATCGATGACGTCATTTCCAGCGGCGCCTCGATCGTCGCCGGTCTTCATCTGCTGACAGGCTGCGGCATCGAACCCGTCGTCATCGGTGCGGCCATGCTGCAATCGGAGCGCTGGCGCGAAAGCCTCGCAGCCGCCGGGCCGCAATGGATCGCGCGCACCGTCGGCGTCTTCACAACCCCCATTCTGCAGCGGAACGCCAGAGGCCGGTGGCAGGCACCACCAGCCTGGCGCGCGATATGAGGATTGTTCAATCTTTGGCTGAAGGCGCCTCTGTACAGCGCATGAGGAACGATTACAGTCCCGCCTGATCGATGAAACAACGGACCCGCCCATGTCGTTCGAGCAAGCATCCCTGCTGATCCTTCTGCTGGCGATGCTCATTTTCTTCTCGCTCGATCGCATCCGCATCGAGGTGGTCTCGATCGCCGGCCTGCTTGGCGGCCATGCGCTCGGCCTTTATCCCGCCGAGCAGATCTTCGCGGGCTTCGCCAGTCCCGTCGTCATCACCGTCGTCGAGATCCTGCTGATCGTCCAGGTGCTGGCACGCGCCAAGCTCTTCGACAGTCTCGCCGCCCGTTTCGCGGCTGCAAGACCTTCGGGCTTCAAGGTCATCGCCGGCACGTCCTCGCTCGCCGGCTTCATGTCCATCTTCATGAATAATATCGGCGCCTTTGCGATCACCCTGCCGGTAGCGCTACGTCTCGGCACGGTCCTGACGATCCCCCGCCGCCAGCTCGTAATGCCGGTCTCGTTCGCGGCCCTGCTCGGCGGCCTCGTTTCGCTGATCGGCACGCCGGCCAACCTGCTCGTCAGCGATGCGCTCGCCAAGGCGACCGGAACCGGCTTGCACTTTTTCGATTTCGCCTATGTCGGCCTGCCGGTGGCCATCGCCGGCATTCTGCTCATCGCCTTTCGCGTGCAGCACCTGTTTCCGGAACCGGACGAAACACCGGCAACGATCTCCCCGGCGGCGCGGCGCATCGTCGTCGAGCGTCGCATCCCTGACGTCTCACCGCTGATCGGCGTAAGGCTTACCGATTGCCCGGCACGGTTCGCCATCAAGCCGTACGCGCTGATCCGTGACGACAACTTTGCGTTCGGTCCGCTCGACCAGTTGGTGATCGCACCCGGCGACGTACTGCTTGCCGAGGGCGCCGATGCGACTTTTGCCGATCTTGCCGCCACACGGGCGCTGATGGCCGACGCCCACGCGCTTGGGCTGCAGCCGGATTTCACCCGTATCGAAGCCGTGGTCATGCCGGAAAGCACGCTGGTCGGTTCGCGCGTCCGCTCGCTTGAAGTCTTCCATTCTCGCGGCGTTGCTGTCACCGCCCTTTCCATGCGCGCGCCACGCATCGAGGGCCGCTTCCTCGACCTGCAATTGTCGATCGGCGATATATTGACGCTGGAGGGGCCGCGCATTGCAATCGGCGAAGCGTTGGAGGAAAGCGAGTGCCTGCCGCTCGCCTCGACAGCACCGAGCGAACCGGTGCTCCTATCCTGGCGGCCCTTCGCGCTCTTTGCCTGCGGCGTCGCCGCCTCGGCGGCCGGCCTGCGTCCCGACATCGCTTTTGCCGGCGTCGTGCTCGTGCTCGCTCTGCTCAATCATCTGAACATCCGTCAGGCGATGGCCGATCTCAACTGGCCGATCATCATCATGTTGGCCTCGATGATCCCGATCGGCCAGGCGGTGGCAAGCACCGGAGCGGCCGAAACCATTGCCGGCTGGCTGAGCCTCGTCGTGCCGATCACCCATCCGCTCTTCGGCATCGCCCTCATCCTCTTTCTCGCCATGGCATTGACGCCTTTCGTCAACAACGCAACGGTCGCAATCGTCCTGACCCCGATCGCACTGGAATTCGCAAGGGCCGGCCGGCATGCGCCTGACGCCTATCTGATCGCGGTCGCCGCCGGCGCGTCGCTCGATTTCCTGACGCCTTTCGGCCATCACAACAACACGCTGGCAATGGGCATCGGCGGCTACCGCTTCAGTGACTTCCTGCGCGCCGGCTGGCCGCTTGCCGTCTCAAGTTACGGCCTCGCCCTGCTTCTTACCGGTCTGTTCTGGCTCTGATGCGATATCCGATCGGCTTGACTTCCCCAGCAATGAAACTAGAGCAGGAAGTCTTCACCCAATAATGAAGGACAGTCGAGCACCGTGCGAATTCTCTCCGAAGCCCATATCCCGGAATTGCCGAACTATTATCGCGGCAAGGTGCGCGAGAATTACGATCTTCCGGACGGACGCCGCATTATTATCAGCACCGACCGGCTAAGCGCTTTCGACCGCATCCTCACCTGCATCCCCTATAAGGGCGAGGTACTGACGCAGACGGCGCGCTACTGGTTCGAGGCGACGAAGGACATCTGCCCGAACCACGTTCTCGACTATCCCGATCCGAATGTCGTCATCGGCAAGCGGCTCGACATCCTGCCGGTCGAGATCGTCCTGCGCGGTTATCTCGCCGGCACCACCGGCACCTCGATCCTGACGCTTTATAAGAAGGGCGAACGCGAGATGTACGGCATGCGTCTGCCTGACGGCATGCGCGACAACCAGATCCTGCCGGACCCCGTCATCACGCCGACCAGCAAGGAATTCGACGGCGGCCACGATGAGCCGCTGACCCCGGCCGAAATCATCACGCGTGGCCTTCTCACCAATGAACAATGGCAGACGCTGTCGACATATGCGCTCGCCCTCTTTGCCCGTGGCCGGGAGATGGCGGCGAAAAACGGGCTGATCCTGGTCGACACCAAATACGAGTTCGGCACCGATGGTGACGGCAACATTATCCTCGCCGACGAGATCCACACGCCGGACAGCAGCCGCTACTGGCTTGCCGAAAGCTATCCGGCAAGCTTTGCCGCCGGAAAACGCCCGGAAAGTTTCGACAAGGATTTCGTCCGCGCCTGGGTGGCGGAGCGCTGCGACCCCTATAAGGACGAGATCCCGGAAATCCCCGCCGAACTGATCGAGCAGACCTCGGCCGTCTATATCAAAGCCTACGAGGCGATCACCGGCGAGCGCTTTGTCCCAGACGATAGCGGCGAGACGCCGCTTGCCCGTGTCCGAAACAACCTCGCTCCCTATTTTCCTTGAAAAGGCGAACGCGAAGGCCGCCAAGCCGTTCATGAGTTTGCGGCGTTTCGCCCAATCGCGCTAGAGCGCCGCGCGTCCAACAGGACGCTCTATCACTTTGAATTGGCGCGTAATCCTTTCCGAAAATCGATTCCGATTTTCGGGGTTATGCGCTAGCATCGAAAAAAAGGGGTATCGGGCTCAGCCCGGCGGGGAACAGATGGTAAGAAGGCCAAGACGCAAGGCCGAGGAAACGCGGGAAGACATTCTCTCCATGGCGGAGATGCTGTTTCGCGAGCGCGGCTTCGTCGCGGTGTCGATCGCCGATATCGCCGGCGCGCTCCACATGTCGCCCGCCAATGTCTTCAAGCATTTCCGTTCCAAGGTCGCACTGGTCGATGCGATCGCAGGACGTCATCTCGACGATGCCGCCGAGCGCTTCGCCGCCTTCGATGAGAAGCTGCCGCCGAAGGAACAACTGCTCCGCTTCATCCTGCGCCTGCTGGAAAGCCACCTGCAGGACATCCAGAAGAACCCTTACATCTTCGAAATGGTGCTTTCGACGATCGAAGCCAAACTCGAGGCCGGCAATCGTTATCGCGCCCGCATCGAGGCAAAGCTCGGCGAGATCATCCGCGAGGGCATGGCGGAGGGAAGTTATCATTGCCGCGATCCCGAGAGCGCGGCGCGTACCGTTGCAGACGTCCTGGCCTGCGTGCTGCACCCTGTCCTGATCGCTCGCGACGACAAGGAGACACTCGTGCACCGCGCCGAAAAAATCGTGTGTTTCGTCCATGCCGCACTGCAAAATAGCGCTTGCTAAGTGATGATTGCTGAATTACGTCACTTCGTAAAGCTTTTCTTAAATTCGGATAACGGCATTTGAAGCTAACCCAATCCTGACGCCTATATAAGCCTGCGCTCGCTCAAGCCGAGCCCGCAGGCCCGAGCTCGTAGATTGGACGGCGATTGCCACCGCACAGGAATTCAGCATGATACGGCGTGCCCTCCTCATCTCCTCGGCCCTGGCATTCGCAGCCCTTCTCGCCGCCTGCAGCGACAGTGGCTCCAAGCCCGCCGGCAATGCGGGTGCAGCCGGGGCGCAGCAGGCTGCCCCCGTCGGCGTCATCACGCTGACGAAGGGCAGCTTCCCGATCACCACGATCCTGCCCGGCCGCGCCGAGACATTTCAGACCGCCGATATCCGGCCGCAGGTTAGCGGCCTGATCCGCGAGGTCGCCTTTAAGGACGGCGGTGAGATCAAGAAGGGTGACCTTCTCTACCAGATCGAGGATGCACCCTATATCGCCGCCGTCGAGCAGGCCAAGGCGGCAATCTCCAAGGCGCAGGCGAGCGTGCCGAGCGCTGAAAGCAATCTCGACCGCTACCAGCGCCTCGTCGGCAGCGGCGCCACCCAGATCGAATTCGAAACAGCCAAGACGACGCTGCTCCAGGCCAAGGCCGAAGTCGAGTCGGCGAAGGCCTCGCTGTCCGCTGCACAGATCGACCTCGACCACACCAGGATCATCGCCCCTTTCGATGGCATCATCGATCAGACGGCCGTTAATGTCGGCAACGTCGTCTCTGCCAACCAGACGACGGCGCTGACGACGATCCGCCAGCTCGATCCGATCTACATCTCGCTGACGGAATCGAGCACCAACCTGCTGAAGCTCCGCGATGCGATGGCCGCCGGCGACATCAAGGGCGAAGCCAATGTCGTCTTCCACCTGATCCTCGAAAACGGCAAGGAATACAACCAGCAGGGCAAGCTCGACATGTCGAAGCAGGTGGTCAGTGAGACGACCGGCACCTTCATCATCCGCGTGCTCTTTCCCAATCCCGACCGTATCGTCTTGCCCGGCATGTATGTCCGCGCAACCGTTGAGCTCGGCGCCGAGGCCGGTTATGCGCTGCCGCAGCTGGCGACGAGCCGTGACGCCAACGGCCGGCTGACGGCACAGTTCATTTCCGCCGACGGCAAGGTCGAAACCCGCGCCTTCGAGAACAGCTCGCCCTCCAACAATTCCTGGCTCGTGACCGAAGGCATCAAGGACGGCGATCAGCTGATCGTCAGCGGCCTGCAATCGATCACCTCAGGCATGCCGGTGAAGCCGGTCCCGATGAAGATCAACGACACCGGCGTGGTCGTGGCTGCCGAGCAGCCCGCGGCCGGTGACGCGCAGAAGCCCGCAGCGAAGTAATCGCCGCAGGCCCGCATCGTCACCGTCTCAGCCGCACAGGAACAACCGATGGCCAAGTTTTTCATCCGACGTCCGATTTTCGCCTGGGTCATTGCGATCACCATCATGCTCGCCGGCCTGCTGGCGATTTTCACGCTGTCGATCTCGCAATATCCCGACATCGCCCCGACGACGGTTCGCATCAACGCCACCTATCGCGGCGCCAGCGCCGAGACTGTCGAGAAGTCGGTGACGACGATCATCGAGGACGGCATGACCGGCCTCGACGACCTCACCTACATGACCTCGACCTCATCGACGGGTTCGGCCAGCATCCAGCTCACCTTCGGGACGAGCGCCGACCCCGATATCGCCCAGGTGCAGGTGCAGAACAAGCTGCAGCTGGTTCAGTCGCAGCTTCCAGGTGACGTCATCGATGCCGGCATCAGCGTCACCCGCTCGACCTCGAGCATCCTTCTCGTCGGCTCGCTCGTTTCGACCGACGGCAAGCGCAACTCTGTCGACCTCGGCAATATCATGTCGACCTCGATCGAGGATCAGATCCAGCGCCTGGAAGGCGTCGGCAGCATCAATGTCTTCGGTTCGGGATATGCCATGCGCGTCTGGCTCGATCCGTTCAAGCTTTTGAAATACCAGTTGACGCCGAGCGACGTGACGTCTGCCATCCAGGCGCAGAATACCCAGGTTTCCGTCGGTTCGCTCGGTGCCCAGCCGACGATCCCCGGCCAGCAGATCAACGTCACCATCACCGCCCAAAGCCAGCTGACGACCGTCGCCGATTTCGAGCACATCATCCTGAAGGTCGAAAAGGACGGCGCGACGGTGCGCTTGAGCGACGTCTCGCGCATCGAGATCGGCCAGGAAAGCTACGGCGGCAGTTCGCGCTACAACGGCCAGCCGTCGACCGGTTTCGCCGTCAACCTTGCAATCGGCGCCAACGCCATCGATACCGCCGCCCGGGTGCGCTCCGCGCTCGAGGTTATCGGCCGCGGCCTGCCGGCAGGTGTCGAGATCACCTATCCCTACGACACCACGCCCTTCGTGGAACTGTCGATCGAGAAGGTCGTGCACACGCTGATCGAGGCGATCGTGCTCGTCTTCGTGGTGCTGCTCGTCTTCCTGCAGAATCTCCGCGCGACGCTGATCCCGACGATCGCCGTTCCCGTGGTGCTGCTCGGCACCTTCGGGGTGCTGGCGGTGACCGGCTACTCGATCAATACCTTGACGATGTTCGCCATGGTGTTGGCGATCGGTCTTCTCGTCGACGACGCGATCGTCGTCGTCGAAAACGTCGAACGCATCATGTCCGAAGAAAAGCTTTCGCCGCTCGAGGCGACGGAAAAATCGATGGGGGAGATCACCGGCGCCATCGTCGGTATCGCGCTCGTCCTCACTGCCGTCTTCATTCCGATGGCCTTCTTCGGCGGTTCGACCGGCATCATCTATCGCCAATTCTCGATCACCATCGTCTCGGCCATGCTGCTGTCGGCACTCGTCGCCCTCGTACTGACGCCCGCACTTTGCGCCACCATGCTGAAGCCGGTCGGCGAGCACAGGAAGCACCGCGTCGGCGACTGGTTCAACCGCAACTTCACGCGCTCGACCAACGGCTATATCAGCGCCATCGGCTATCTGCTGAAGCGGCCGATCCGCGTCATGCTGGTCTTCCTTCTGGTCGGCGCCGGCTGCGCCTATCTCTTCACCCGCCTGCCGAGCTCCTTCCTGCCGCAGGAAGACCAGGGCGTCCTGTTGACCATCGTCACCACGCCGCCGGGCTCGACCACGCAGCAGACCCAGGCAGTGGTCGAAAAGGTCGAGAAATATTATCGTGAAAACGAGAAGGACGCCGTCGATTCCGTATTCGGCGCCCTCGGTTTCGGCTTCAGCGGTTCTGGCCAGAACAGCGCCATCGTCTTCACCAAGCTCAAGGATTTCTCGCTGCGCACCGATCCGGCGCTGAGCGCCCAGTCGGTCGTCAACCGTGCGCTTGGCAATTTCTTTGCGATCCGCGAGGCGCAGGTCTTCGCGCTTCTGCCGCCGGCGATCCAGGGTCTCGGCGTGTCGAGCGGCTTCTCCATGTATCTCGTCGACACCGGCGGCCACGGCAACGACGCCCTGACGGCCGCCTCCAAGCGGCTGATCCAGATGGGCAATAGCTCGGGCAAGATCGTGGCGCTGCGCAGCAGCAACAAGGAAGTCGAGCCGCAGATGCGCATCGTGCTCGATCAGGAAAAGATCGGCGCCATGGGCGTCGACATCACCTCGGTCAATTCGATGCTGTCGATCATCTTCACCGGCCGTGACGTCAACGACTTCACGCTGAACGGCGAGATCAAACCGGTCTACGTCGAGGGCGATGCGCCCTTCCGCATGCAGCCGAGCGATCTAAACCACTGGTACGCCCGCAACAATGACGGCGAAATGGTGCCCTTCTCCGCCTTTACCCGCACAGAGTGGGTGAAGGGCGCGCCTTCGCTTGCCCGCTTCAACGCCGTCAGCGCCATTCCGCTCGACGGAGCGTCCGGACCCGGAGTTTCCTCCGGCGATGCGATGAACGAAATGGAAGCGCTGACCAGTGAGCTCGGCGGCGGTTATACCGTCGCCTGGCAGGGCATCTCCTATCAGGAGCGCCTTTCCGGTTCACAGGCGCCAATGCTTTACGCGATCTCGGTTCTCGTTGTCTTCCTTTGCCTGGCAGCGCTTTACGAAAGCTGGTCGATCCCCTTCTCGGTGATCATGGCGGTGCCTGTCGGCATCCTCGGGGCGCTGACGGCGGCAACGGTCTTCGGCCAGGCAAACGACGTCTATTTCAAGGTCGGCTTGCTGACCACCATCGGGCTGGCGGCGAAGAACGCCATTCTGATTGTCGAATTCGCCAAGGACCGCATGGAAAGCGGCATGGGGCTCTACGAGGCGACGTTGGAAGCTGCGAGATTGCGGCTGCGGCCGATCATCATGACCTCGCTTGCCTTCATTCTCGGCGTCGTGCCGCTGGCGATCGCGACAGGCGCGGGCTCGGCGGCACAGAATGCCATCGGTATCGGCGTTCTCGGCGGCATGCTGGCGGCGACGATGCTCGGAATTTTCTTCGTGCCGTCGTTTTTCGTCGTCATTCGACGCATCTTTGCCACACGCGCCAAAAATGCGGCAGGACTGTGATATAAATGCACTGTGATAATGCAGTTCCCGTTGCTACATTGCGCCCGACTGCTTCGGTGTGTTTTTTTGGTATGACGAGGCGCGGCGGCGATAGTGAAGCATGAAGCGTCGGACAAGAATTGACTTGCTCGAGTACAGGATGAAATGAATGGTATCTCTTCGTTTTGCCACACCGGCATTATTGTTATTGTTGTCGGGCTGCGTCGTAGGCCCGGATCATGCTCCTCCTGAAATGCCGCTGCCCGCCAAATTCGGAGAAGGCGGAACGAAGAGTGTAGGCGACGTTGCAACCGCAGCCTGGTGGACCGCCTTCAGCGATCCCAAGCTGAATGGCTATGTCCAGGCCGGACTCGATCAGAACCTGACCGTCCAGCAGGCGATCGAACGCATCAATTCGGCTTCCGCCAACGTCATCGCCGCCGGCGCCGGCGGCCTGCCGAACCTGAACGTCGGCGCTTCGCACACGATCAGCGGCCAGAAGGGCGAGCTGCGCACACAGTTCGACACGCGCAACACCAGTGCCGGCGACGTCCAGTTGAGCTGGCTGCTCGACCTCTTCGGCCTCTACAAGCGCAGCACCGAGAGCGCGCTTGCGTCGCTCGATTCAGCATACGCATCCGCTGATGTCGCCAAGCTGACCCTCGTGCAAGATCTCGTCTCGAGCTATATCGACGTTCGCTATTATCAGCAGCGCCTGGCGCTTTCGAGGGCCAACCTGAAGTCTCGTCAGGAAACCTACGAACTGACCAAGTTCCAGCTTGAAGCCGGCGCCGCCTCGCGTCTCGACGTCGTCCAGGCCGAAGGTCTCGTACAGTCGACGCTGGCCGAAATTCCCGGCCTCGAAACCAACATCCGCATATCGGCCCATCACATCGCCACGCTGCTCGGCCTGCCGGCCTCGGCTCTCGTCGATGAATTGCTGAAGGGCCGTGGCCAGCCGGTATTCCGTGGCGGCATCACCTCCGGCATTCCGGCAGATCTGATCCGCAACCGTCCCGACATTCGCGTAGCGGAGCGTGATCTCGCCGCCGCAACGGCCAATATCGGTGTTGCCCAGGCGCAGCTTTATCCGAGCATCTCGCTCAGCGGCTCGATCTCGCCGTCCTACATCAACCAGCGCGGCGTCCATGGCGGCCTGACCGGCTGGTCCTTCGGCCCGACCCTCAATCTGCCGATTTTCGACGGCGGCGCCCTGCGCGCCAACGTCAAAACTGCACAGTCCAATGCCGCCAATGCCTATCTCAACTGGAAGTCGACGGTGCTGTCCGCCGTCGAACAGGTCGAGAATGCACTTTCGGCCGTCCGGCGTGACGCGCGCACGGTCGCAGCACTTCAGGCCCAAGTGAAGACCACGCAGGAAACGCTTGAGCTTTCCACAGCATCCTACAAGGACGGCGCCTCTTCGCTGCTCGACGTTCTCGACGCCCAGCGCCAGGTTTCGCTCGCTCAGGCAAGCCTTGCCGCAGCCGTCCAGCAGATGGCCAAGGACTATGTCTCGCTGAACATCGCAATCGGCGGCGGTTTCGCCCCCGGCGGCAAGACCACCGCACCGACGGTGAAGACTGTGGCCGTCAAAAGCTGACAGCTGCTTCAATCGACCTGAAAGTACAAAGCCTCGCGATCGTCTCGCGGGGCTTTTTCTTGTCTGCCGCGTGCGGCAACCGAATAATTGCGCATAAGATAAATTCGGATTCGACAGGCGAGATAAGCTGAGCTATCACTCTGATTAAACGATTAATCAGAGTGATCGTCAATCATGGCAACATCGCGCCCGGGACCAAACCTCAGCAGGATAGCGACGTCGCTCGGCGTCTCCGTCGCCACGGTTTCCAATGCGCTTTCCGGCAAGGGCCGGGTTTCCGGCCAACTGGTCGAAAGGATCCGTGAGCATGCAGCCGAGCTCGGTTATGTCCCGAGCCAGGCCGGGCGGGCGCTACGGACCGGCCGAAGCGGCGTCCTCGGCCTGGTGCTGCCCGATATCGCCAATCCGCTGTTCCCGAAGATCGCGCAGGCGATCGAATTTGCTGCCTCCGCCGCAGGTTACGGCGTGCTGATCGCCGATTCCCGCGGTGATGTCGCCGCCCAGATCGAGGCGATCAACCGCCTGGTCGAGCGCGGCGTCGACGGCATGGTTATCATTCCCCGCCGCGCCACCCGCATTTCGTCCGCCGCCTGTCCGGTCGCCGTCATCGACACTCCCTCGACGCCCGGCAACACCGTCGCCGCCGACCATTGGCAGGGCGGCCGCGAAATCGCCGGCCACCTCGCAGGCCTCGGCCATCGCCGTATCCTTATCATCGGCAACAATCAGGAATCCAACGTCCAGAACGACCGCGTCGGCGGCATCCGCTCCGGCATGCGCCCGGGCATGCATTCGGAAACGCTGTGGATCGATAGGCTGGAACAGGAGAACGGCGGCGGCTGCCCGCTCGGCCTCGCCGAAAAAGTCAGGCAGGGTTTCACCGCCTTCGCAGCCCTCTCCGACCTGCAGGCGCTGCGGGCGCTGACGGAGTTGCAGCAGGCAGGTATCAACATTCCTACTGACGTCAGCGTCACCGGTTTCGACGACCTCATCTGGTCGCCTGTTGTCACACCGTCGCTGACGACGGTCCGGATGGACATGGATAGGATTGCCGGGATTGCCGTGTCGGCGCTCGTGGATACCATAAGAACAAGCAGCATCCGCGAGGGCATGCTCGTTACCGCGGAGATCGAACGCGTCGCCATGCAGTTGATCGTCCGCCAATCATCCGGGCCTGCGATCCCGGCACCAAAAACCTCAGAGATGGAGAACATGTAAGATGAAAAAAGCTCTTATTGCCTCGGCAGCGTTCGCCGCCCTTTCGCCGCTCGCCGCGGCCGCAGCAGAACGAACCCTGACGATTTCCGTCTATGCCTTTGCGCAGGATGATTTCAAGACGCTCGTCTACGATCCGTTCGAAGCCAAATGCGGCTGCAAGCTGGTAGTCGAGACCGGCAACAGCGTCGAGCGTCTGGCCAAGATGGAGGCGAACAAGGCCAACCCCGTCGTCGATCTCGCCGCCGTTTCCATGGCCGATGCGCTGGCCGCCTCCCGCGCCGGCCTGATCGACAAGATCGATACCGCAAAACTCACCGATTTCGCCAAGCTCTATGACGTCGCCAAGGATCCGAACGGCGACGGCACGAGCGTCGGTTACACCTTCTACGCCACTTCGATTGCCTATCGCTCCGACAAGATGAAGATCGACTCCTGGGCCGATCTCTTGAAGCCGGAATATGTCGGCCACGTCGCCTTTCCGAACGTGACCACCAACCAAGGCCCGCCGGCGCTCCATATGCTCGGCCTGGCGCTCGGCAAGGACACGCCGGATCTAAAGGGACCGATCGAAGCGCTCGGCGAGAAGAAGGACGACATCGTCACCTTCTACGAAAAGTCCTCGCAGCTGGTGCAACTGATGCAACAGGAAGAGATCTGGGCAGCGCCGATCGGCCGTTTCTCCTGGGCCGGTTTCACCAAGCTCGACGTCCCGGTCGCCTGGGCAACGCCGAAGGAGGGCCAGACCGGCGGTATGAACGTGCTGGTCCTGACCAAGGGCTCGAAGAACCAGGATCTCGCTTTGCAGTTCATGGACTTCTGGCTCTCGACCGACATCCAGACCAAACTCGCCGAAAAGCTGATCGACAGCCCAGCAAACAGCGAGGTCAAGCTTTCCGAGGCCGCCGCCAACAACCTCACCTATGGCGAGGAAACGGCCAAGAGCCTCAAGCTGATCCCATCGGCCGTCGCCCTCGACAATCGCGCCGGCTGGCTGAAGACGTGGAACGAGAAGGTCGGCCAGTAAGGCCCGCGTGAAAACTCGCCCCGGCACCTCTGCCGGGGGTCCCCTTCTTGTCCACTCGAAAGGCGCCTCATGTTCCAGAACCGCGCAGAAGCCCTGGCGCTTGCCTTGCCGGCAGCCATCTTTGCGACCGTGGTCTTTCTGTTGCCCGTTGCGATCCTCTTGTCGGAGGGCTTCCGCGCCGGCAGCAGCTGGAGCCTATCGGCCTATGCCGATTTCTTCTCCGGGACGTTGAACCCCACCGTTTTCCTGCGCACGTTCCGGCTCGGCCTCGAAGTCACCGCCGTTTCCGCGGTCATCGGTTATGCCGCAGCCTTTGCCATCGTCAACCTGCCGGCGAATGGCAAGGGCCGGATGATCGGCCTGGTGACCCTGCCGCTGATGATCTCGCCGGTGGCCCGCACATATGCCTGGATCGTCATTCTCGGCCGCACCGGCATCGTCAACCAGGCGATAACAGGCCTGGGTCTCAGCGCCGAGCCGCTGCGGCTGCTGTTTACCGAGACCGCCGTCTTCATCGGCCTCCTGCAGCTCTTTCTGCCGCTGATGATCCTATCGCTGATCAGCGCACTCGAAAACATGCCGAAGGATGCGATCCCGGCTGCACGCGTGCTTGGCGCCAACTGGTTCCAGGTCTTCTGGAAAGTCATCCTGCCGCTGACCAGGGAAGGCCTCGTCGTCGGCGGCACGCTTGTCTTCACCGGATCGCTGACCGCCTATATCACCCCCGCCGTGCTTGGCGGCTCCAAAGTGCTGATGCTGGAAACGCTGATGTATCAGCAGGTTTCCGTCGCCAATGATTTCGTTTCGGCAAGCGTCATCGCCTTCATCCTGATCGTCATGAGCTTTGCCGCCAACATTCTGCTGAAACGCCTTGCGACGGCGAGGAACCGCCGATGACGCTGCGCCTGTTTTCGCCTCTCGTGCTTTTCCTGCTGCTGGTCTTCCTGATCGGCCCGTTCCTGATCATCATCGCCGCTTCGCTATCATCAGGCGATACGCTGGCCTTCCCGCCGCAGGGCTTGTCGCTGCGTTGGGTGATGAAGGTGTTCACCATCGAGAGTTTCCGCGACAGCTTCGCCATGTCGATGTTCCTCGCTGTCTTCGGAACGCTCGCAGCCCTCCTCCTCGGCATCCCTGTCGCCTACGCCCTCTCCCGCTACAAGCTGCCCGCGGCCGAGACCGTCCGCACCATCGTCTCGCTGC